>JALOMU010000033.1 GCA_025455285.1 Flavihumibacter sp. | reverse complement strand
GCTGCGTTGACTCATCAAAATATCGAACCATCATTTTCCAGGGAATCATAGAATAACAATTGATCCGTTTATTTATACCACAGCTCATAACAAACGCCACATATTCATCAAATCTGGAAAAGTCATAAGACCAGCTCCCGTCGGTTTTTTTTATCCATCTGACCAAGGAAGGAAAATCATCAAAGGTCTGATGACCCCATGGCTCGTGTACGATGGAGGTTGTGATATTTTTTTGTCCGGCTGCCGCCAGTTGTTCATAATATGGCCTCATCTTTTCATAGTGCGATGTAGACCACAAAGGAAGATTATGAACACGTGCAATAGCTGCGGGGTGTTGCCAAAGATCCAGATCAAAACTCCATTCAGATGGTGGCGGTAAGATTCTCGTACTGACACTTAATTCAAGATCCAGTTTTACACTGTTGCTGGTATTTACAGCAGCCTGGTAAATACCAGGTTGAGCATCGCGGGGTACTTGAATACTAATCCAGAAATAAGCAAGACTGTCTGCTGACAGAACGGGTTCAGCAATCGGAATAAGTGGATCTGTTACAGCTGAAACATAAAAAGCTGATGAATCGGGACGGTATCCACATCCGCTACGATATTCGTCTGTTAAAACAGACGTGATTTGTTTTACTGATATATTAGAAGCAGCAATCTCATCGCCATTTTCATTAACTAATGGTGAAATTTCCAATGAAAATTCATTCTTTTCCTTTGCAACCTTTGATTTCATCACTACCTGTACATGCACACGTTCCCCTTTCCATGCATTTAACCGATATGTTGGTTTTAGCAGTTTTTCTGCAAACAAAGAGGAAGCAAGTATAACCTGACCATTCTTCAGAATTGGGTTGCTTGTCGAATCCCAGGGACCCGGAACAGACTCAACCAGCCGGATATCTGAAGAAAAAAATCCAGCCTCACCGCGCGGTGAGCAGGCTGACAGAAACAGCAAGAATAAACTGCTGAAAGTTAGCAATCTGAAGGAGATCAGGTGGTTCATAAATATTCCCATTAATTGAGAAAAGAAAGATACCCTCAATAATTGTAAAACCTCCTGCTTTCAGGGAATTGACGCAAACGTTTGCTATAAAAAAACCGGCTCGCCATAGCGAAACCGGTTATACTCAAGGTAGCACATCCGTACTCAATGAGCACGAATTTGACTTATTGATTCAGCTTGATTTCGCCGACATCAACAGTAGCACCTTCCGCAACTTCGACACCATCCTTGGCTGTATTCTTATAAGGGGCAACTGCCTCAATTATAATCTGATAAGTACCTGCTTTGAGGTTTTTAAGCTCAAAAGCTCCGTTTGCTACAGGTGCTTTTACTGTATCAGATGTGGATAAAGCCCAAGCCTGGGTAGCGCCTTCAGCAGGACTCACCTTACCTTTTACAGTTGCTGTATTGACATCTTTAAAAGAAAACAGGCTTACTGTTGCGATTCCCAGTGCCATTGCGGTCATTTGTAACTTTTTCATACTACTGATTTTTAACTTGGATAAATGAATTGTTTGATAACAAGTAAGTAAATCCAATCATTGTGCCAGAATTTTCCCATTAAAATGTTAATGCACACTATCTGTTTCCAAAAACCCTTACAGATCTACATTTCAGCTCGGTGGAATGATTATTGATAAGTAGATTTTAAGAACTGAAATAAAAATTACAATAGACTATTAATTACATAAAAAATATTGTTCCGATTTGGTTGAACATATATTTTTTGACCACTTTTTTAGTATGGGATAAAAGCTGCTGTTAAGATCACAAAAGTGCGTATTGTTTGTCTAATACACGGCTTACTATTACCTATAAAAGGGATTTAAAACGAAAAATATTACCGAATTTATTTTGAGTAATCATTATATATTATATTAAATTTACTCAATTAAATTTCACCTAAACCGTGGTTAAGGCAACTTTAAACCTGGCAGTTAGCCGGATTTTCAGACAAAATCAAATTTTAGTCCTTCATGGACCCGTTTTAGTAGGCAAAAGAATTTTAGCGGAGCAAATCGCAAAACAGTTGCGTAAGAAGATTTTGATCCTCAATTTATCAAAATCAATGGATCGGCGCAGAATTATTCATCCGGATTTATTTTTTTCTGCTCATACCAAAGAATTGATTTTTATTGAATCAATTGATTGTATGCCCTCAATTTTGGTGGACATAAAAGGTTTTACCTCTAAGTTCAAAAGTCAGCCTAAATTCATTTTATCAACCAATTTTAGATTTCAAACGACTTTTAGATTTTTCCAGGTTCCAAAAAAATTTATTCTCCAGGAGGTTTTTCCTTGCTCATTGCTATCGCTTAAGTTCAACAAATCAGAAATTATTTGGCAACATTGGCTGAAAGGTGGTTTTCCCGGTTTTTTGTCTGCACCTTCTAATCGGGTGATGGCAAATCGTGCAGAACGGATTCTTGACAAAATTATTTCGGCTGATTCAGTTCCCCTGGTGGGACACCAGCTGGACAAACATAGTATAAGACATTGTCTTGAACTGATTGCACAACTGAACGGAAATATTTTAAATTTTCAGGTGCTTGCAAGAGCAATGGGCATTTCAGGCCCAACGGTGCTGAGGTATATTCGATTTTTGGAAGCTTCGTTTATTATACGTTTGCTTCCTGCATTACCAGGAGAAAGCAAAAAGCGTTTGGCTAAAGCACCTAAGATTTATATCCGGGATGCAGGAATCCTGCACCATTTATTGGGTATCCAATCATTACGTGCATTGAGTAAATCCGCCTGCCAGGCCGGCTCCTGGGAAGGATATGTTATCGAGGAAATTGCCAAAGTTCTCCCTGAAAAATTCCAAATGTATTATTATCGCACCCAACATGCGGCTGAAATTCAACTTGTTATTACAAAAAATGAAAAGCTTTCTGCTGGTAACGAAAAGCCAACTATCGCTATTTTGATTCAAACAGGCAGTATTCCAATGATAAACAGGGCACTAAGAAATTGTCTGTCGGATCTCCCCTCCAGAAAAAATTATATAGTTCAGGCAAATTATCAGGCAGAGCCAGGCAAAGAACCTGCTAATGTGATTGCAGATAGTCTTCCTGCCAATTGCTACTATATCTCCCTGGCTAATCTCTTGCAAAAGCTTTCCCTCTTACGCTGAATAGCAATGTTTGCCCTGGCGGCTCTGCTCTTTTTCATAACCCTATCTTTGTTATATGGACAAAAGACTATTTCTGCTCGACGCGATGGCCCTCATTTTCAGAGCCTATTATGCGCTCATTCGCAGTCCCCGTATCACCAGCCAGGGTAAAAACACCAATGCTCAATTCGGTTTTACAAATGCTTTGCTGGAACTTATAAATAACCGGCACCCCACCCATATGGCGGTCTGTTTTGATACCCAGGCTCCTACTGAACGTCATACTGATTTTACTGATTATAAAGCCAATCGGCAGGAAGCTCCTGAAGACCTGCTTCTTGCAATTCCCGATATCAAGCGAATCATTCGTGGATTTAATATCCCCGTTGTTGAGTTGGATGGTTTTGAAGCAGATGATGTAGTAGGCACATTATCCAAACAGGCAGCTGCCGCCGGCTATGAAGTGTTCATGGTAACACCCGATAAAGATTATGGTCAATTGGTTTCTGATAAAATCAAAATATACAAACCGGGTTACCAGGGTGGAGATATTGAAATTTTAGGTCCGGATGAAGTTTGTTCAAAATGGAATATAGGTTCCGTTGACCAGGTAATTGATATGCTGGGATTGATGGGAGATGCAGTTGACAATATACCAGGTATTGCTGGTGTTGGAGAAAAAACCGCCTCCAAATTGCTAAATGAATATGGTACCCTGGAAAATATTCTGGCCAACGCTGATTCAATAAAAGGCGCTTTGGGTGAAAAAGTCCGGAATGGTAAAGAATCTGCCATCCTGTCCAAAAAACTGGCAACCATCATCACCAATGTCCCGGTTGAATTTCATGAGGAAGATTTCCGGTTGAAAGACTGGAACCGCGAATCGCTGAAAGAAATCTTCACTGAATTGGAATTTAAAACAGTTGCCAAACGCATTCTTGGTGAGGATATACAGGTTGTAACACAGGCGAACCAGCCCATTCAAACTGATTTATTTGGCAATGTAGTTACTACGTCAAATAATGGCGGTGTTCAGGTAAACTCTGAAAAATCCGACGATTCCGACGGCAATTCAAGCCATTTTGTTGATAAAAACATCCAAAATACCCCCCATCAATATGAATTGGTGGAAGGCTCGGATGCTATTGAAGCATTAATTAAAGTATTATCCGCAGAACCGGAAATCTGCTTTGATACCGAAACCACCAGCCTGGACGCAAACGATGCTGAACTGGTAGGCCTCTCTTTTTCAGTTAAGCCGCATACTGGTTATTATGTTCCCTGTCCGGCTGACCAGCTCAAAACAAAAAGCATTCTGAACCAGTTCAACACCCTTTTCAGAGACCCTGCCAAAACATGGGTTGGACAAAACATCAAATACGATTTACTTATCCTGAAATGGTACGGGTATGAACTCAGCGGTAAATTGTTTGACACTATGCTGGCTCATTATGTAATCGAACCTGAAGGAAAGCGTGGCATGGATCTGCTCAGTACCAAATACCTGGGATATGAGCCGATCCACATCGAAGAACTGATCGGCAAAAAAGGGAAGAACCAGGGAAATATGAGGGATGTTGAGCTGGAGAAAATCAAAGAATATGCAGCCGAAGATGCAGATATCACCCTTCAGTTAAAACAGAAATTCGTTCCCCTACTGGAATCCCTCGAAGTGAAATCGGTATTCGAAAAAGTGGAAAACCCACTTGTTAAGGTTTTGACTGATATGGAATATGAGGGGATCAAAGTAGATACAGACTTTTTAAACGACTACTCAAAAGAGCTGGAAAAAGAAGCAAAAGCAGCTGAAGAAAGGGTTTACGCATCTGCAGGTGTCCGCTTCAACCTGGCTTCCCCCAAACAATTAGGGGAAGTGCTGTTTGAAAAACTGAAACTGGACCCCAAAGCTAAAAAAACCAAAACCGGACAATATGCTACCGGTGAAGATGTGCTGGCCAAGCTCGCAATGCAAAACCCCATTGTGGATGATATTCTTGCCTTCCGCGAGTTAACTAAGCTCAAATCAACCTATGTGGATGCCCTTCCACTTATTATCAATCGCAAAACAGGTAGGGTACATACTTCCTACGCGCAGGCCGTAGCTGTTACAGGTCGGTTATCCAGTAATAATCCAAACTTGCAGAATATTCCCATCCGGACAGAAAGAGGAAAGGAAATCAGAAAGGCATTCATCCCCAGAGACAGTGAGCATATCCTGCTTTCAGCTGATTATTCCCAAATCGAATTACGTATTGTTGCTGCTATCAGTGGCGACCCGAATATGTGTGAAGCATTCCGCCAGGGAAAAGATATTCATACTGCAACGGCTGCCAAGGTGTATGGTATCGATGAAGCGGATGTTACAAAAGACATGCGCCGTAAAGCCAAAAGTGTCAATTTCGGTATAATCTATGGACAAGGCGCATTTGGCCTGGCTGATAACCTGGGAATCTCCAGAACAGAAGCCAAAGAAATAATAGATAACTATAAAAAAGAATTCAGCGGTATTACCAGATACATGGACGAAACAGTCAATTTCGCCAAAGAACATGGCTATGTTCAAACCCTGATGGGACGAAAACGCTGGCTGCGCGATATCAATTCCTCCAATTTTACCGTCCGCGGATTTGCAGAACGCAACGCCATTAACTCCCCAATCCAGGGATCTGCTGCTGATATGATCAAACTTGCTATGACATCCCTGCATGCTGCCATAAAAAAAGCCGGACTCAAAAGCAAAATGATCCTGCAAGTGCACGATGAATTGGTTTTTGATGCACGAAAGGATGAAGTGGATCAGCTAAAACCTTTGATCCTCGAATGTATGCAATCAGCCCTTCCGCTTCCAAATGAGGTTCCGGTAATTGCTGAAGTTGGCCAGGGTACCAACTGGCTCGAAGCACACTAGAAAGTCCACTCAGCAGCGGCGTATGGCACCGGTTGGTTGGCTGGAATCAGGGAATTTGCGTAAATTAGGTAATGCCGCAGCTGGACTCCCGCATCGACGATTACATAGCAAAAGCTCAACCTTTTGCCCAGCCTATCCTGCTGCATATAAGAGAGCAGATACACAAGACCTGCCCGGATGTCAAAGAAACCGTTAAATGGGGCATGCCACATTTTGAATACCAAAATGAAGTGCTTTGCAGTTTCGCAGGATTTAAGAATCATTGCGCATTCAGTTTCTGGAAGGCTGCCCTCATGAAGGATACTTCTTTATTGCAAAATGCCCGGGAAGAAAGATCAATGGGGCATCTCGGTCCTATCAAATCGATCGACGATCTGCCTGTTCACTTCACAACACTGCTTCAGGAGGCCATGCTGCTCAATGAACAGGGCATTAAACTTCCCCGCAAAACAACATCCAACCACAAGGAATGTATGCTTCCTCCTGAATTCGAACAGGCACTCCGGAAAAACCACCGCGCCTGGGAGGTCTTTGATAAATTCAGCTACAGTCACCGGAAAGAATACATTGAATGGATCACGGATGCCAAAACCGATACCACCCGAAAGAAACGAATCGACCAGGCAGTGGAATGGATTGCCGATGGAAAAAACCGGAACTGGAAATACAAATGAAATCCTACTTGAGTAACTTCAGCTCATAGAGATCATGGCGACGGTCCTTAAGAGTAGTCACACTTCCATATTCATGCAATTCCGATAACAACGTCAGATCCACATCCGACACAATGATCATCTCCGTATTGGGAGTAGCTTCCGCTTTAATACCATTTACCGGAAAAGCAAAATCAGAAGGAGTCAGTACAGCTGACTGCGCAAACTGCAAATCCATATTATGAACTTTGGGAAGATTACCCACTGTTCCCGCAATCGCAACAAAACATTCATTTTCGATTGCCCGTGCTGCTGCACAATAACGCACCCGGTTATAGGCATTTTGAGTATCCGTTAAAAAGGGAACAAACAATATCTGCATACCCTGATCAGCTAACAGTCTTGATAATTCCGGAAACTCCACATCATAACAGATCAACACGCCAACCTTACCTGCATCCGTTTCAATTACCTGGATCTTATCACCACCTTTTATGGCCCATTCGTATTCTTCTGAAGGCGTTGGATGAATTTTATCATAGAAATCAATCCGGCCATTCCGATGCAGGAAATAGGATGTATTGTATAGCTCTCCATCCCGGTAGGAAGGCATGGAACCACCAATGATATTCACATTATAAGAGATGGCCAGCTTGGAAAGTGCATCTACGATTTCAGGTGTTAATGCAGCCAGCTCGCGAATCGCCGCATGCCCGGGCAAATGATTAAACTGCTCCATCAATGGTGCATTGAACAATTCAGGAAGAAGGCAGAAATCAGAATTGTAATCACTGACCGCATCAACAAAATATTCAACCTGCTCCATCATATCCTTTAATGTCGCATATTGCCGCATCTGCCATTGCACCAATCCAATACGGACAAAATCCTTCCGCAGGTTCAGCGCATTCCGGTTAGGTTCATAGTATACATTGTACCATACTAACAGGGTCGCATAACCGCGGGATTCCTTGTCCTCCGGCAGGTAATGCTGCATCACTTTTTTTATTTGGAAATCATTTGCTAACTGAAAACTTAACGTACTATCGTGTAATTCCCGACGCTTTACTTTTTCCAGGTATTCGCGCGGTGTCATGTCTTCCGCATATTTGCCATAACCAGGAATTCTGCCACCCGCAACAATTGCCCGCAGGTTCAGGTTCTCACACAATACTTTACGGGCTTCATATAAACGCCGGGCCAGTCGCAATCCACGAAATTCAGGATGGATAAACATCTCTATTCCATAAAGAACATCCCCTTGCGGATCATGTGTATCAAACGTATAATTACCTGTAACCTGACGGTAGGAGTGGGTGTCTCCAAACCGGTTGAAATTAACAATCAGGGTTAGGGCACATCCCACCACCCGACCATCCAGTGTTACACAAATTTGACCTTCGGGAAATTTTTTAAGAAGCTTGGCCAGGGATTGCTCTCCCCAGTACTGTCCACCCATACTGGCATAGGCTTCAATCATGGATTCTTTCAATTCCTGGTAATCCGCCATTGTTAAATTCCTAACTTCTATTGTTGCATTTTCCATAAAATCCACTTTGGTGTAAGTTAAACAATAACCCCCGTTTACACCGTTCGGTTGTTAAGATCTCATTAATACGCAGTGAAAGTCCCGCTGAAAGCAGGTAATTTGCAGCATGACCCCTGTACTTTATTATTGCTATGATGCTTATTGCGGCTGGTGCTACGGCTTTAGTCCGGTTATCAAAAAAATTCATGAACTCTATTCCGACCGGGTTGGATTCGAAGTATTATCCGGTGGTATGATCCTTCCTGATCAGCCCAGACATATTGGTGTAATGGCCGGATATATTGCTGATGCTTATAAGTCAGTGGAAGAATTAACCGGCATCCGGTTCGGACAGGACTATCTCTGGCATATTTTTAATCCCGATTTGAGTGATTGGTACCCGAATTCCGAAAAACCGGCTATTGCGTTGTGCATTTTCAAGGATATTTATCCGGACCTTCAGGTTGATTTCGCTTCCGACTTACAATATGCCTTGCATTTTGAAGGAAGGGATTTATGTGACAATGAAGCTTACCGTCATCTGTTGGAGAAATATAACCTTGACGAGGATGATTTCTATCAAAAGCTGGGTTCCGAAGAATACAAAGAGAAAGCTTATTATGAGTTTCAACTTTGTAAACAGTTACAGGTTACCGGGTATCCCTGTGTTTTGATGCAGGTTAGCGAAAGCAAATTCTTTATGCTGGCCCGCGGGTATACCGATGAAGCAAGTTTTATTCAACGAATCGAAGCTGTATTAGCTGACCTGAATAAAAATTAAGTGCCATGATCCTTACTGTAACACCGAATCCGGCAGTTGATAAAAGCACACGAACAACCCAGTTAATTCCTGAAAAAAAACTCAGGTGCAGTGATATGGTGGTGGAAGCAGGAGG
>JALOMU010000032.1 GCA_025455285.1 Flavihumibacter sp. | reverse complement strand
AAAAATACCAATAACAGAAGTTTGGAAGTATTGTCCTTCGCATAGAATTTCAGTGCCAGCAACTCTTTTTTAACTGAAATGTTCAGAATTTCCGGGAGTGGCCTTTTATTTTTTGGCTTTTCCCACAAGTTGGGAAATTCCCGATTTCCCAAATTATCGGATAAGCTGGTATTGATTTTTTCGATTTCATTTCTTGCCGTATGCACTTCGAATAAAAACATATCAACATCCTGTAGTAGGTGTTGTATAGAAGAAACAGCTGTGGTGATAGAACTATCAAGGGGTGTAACTTCTCTAAGTATAGAAACCATCGTTTTAAAATAGTTGATCACTTCAATGGAGTCTGTCGGAAACTGATAAATAACAGAGTCACTGGAGAGAGAGTCAATTCGGTATCTATAGCTTGAAAGTATCTGATAATAGTCATCCAGTTTAGTTCGGTGTTTTTCAAGTGTAAAGGCAACTTGTTCGAGGATGGCATCGGAAACAAACAGGTTGCGTTGTGTATGATGTGTACCCTGGTTCCGGAACACGCCATCGGCCACTATTTCAAAGGAAGCTTTACCGCTTTTAAGATCCTTTACGATAAGAGAAGTATCTACTGATTGCTTTAGGAAAAGACCTGCTTTCTGAATTTCCTTGCGAATGGCTTCCAGTACTTGCCGCTGCCGGGCTTCTAATCTGCCTTTTTCGAATTTGGCAATGCTGCTTATTTCTTCTTTTTTACTTATGCCTTTAACCATTTTCAGGAAAGCAGAATTGGTAGTATCAGCAATGTTTTTGGTGATGGTCGTGTCATCTGACTGGCTGAATGTCTTTGTACTAACCAATGCCAACAAAAGGAAAGCAACTATTCGGAGAAAAGGGATATTTTTTTTCTTCATTGGATTACATTGAACAAAAATCATTTTTAATAACTAGGGAATAATTTTTTTTGTCAGTTTATTTTTAAGTTCAGTAATTCTGGCTTTGATAACATCCGGTGCAGGTATTCGGTACCCTGCAAACAGTTTAAAAACAATACGTGCATTCCCATTTACCACCTGTGCATTTTCCTGTTTATAGGAAGCTGCAAAGGCAGTGGCATACAGGCCTCCGAAAAAACGCTCGCCATTATACCCAATGCCTGCTCGACTGTCGATCCGAAAGATCGGATCCTGCTGGCGGGTACGAATTTTTTCTCCACTGCCATTCCTGGTTGTCAAATTCATGAATAGCATTCCGACCCCAGGTGTAATTCCCAGCGCTACATAAAAATTACTGTTCAAAACCAGGTTATAATAATACCCCGCACCCACTAACAATTCCAGATTGTTGGATCGTTGAGAAGACTGGTTAGGATTTGTCAGTCGTGTTCTGTCATCTATAGTATAATACCTGTATAAGAATTGCGGAATAAAACTGCCGGCACTCTTTAATTGCCGTTCTGACTGAGTGGCAAGGGCATTCAGGGAAAAATTCCGATTGAATTTATAGGCAGTCATACCCTGAAAACTTCGGTAATGCAGATCGGGAAACTGAATATAGGCATCACCTTCCTGCCAGCCTGGATTGAAATCGGAGGTATTTTCCAGGTAGTACCCTTTTGTACGGTGATAAGAAAGTTCCTGTAGCCAGTGGTCCAGGTAAAAATTTAAGGCCATTCCGCCACTTCGGGTTTTCCCTTTTTCACTGTTATCCCGATTGCCTGGCAGAAAAGGTGGTGCAAACCGAAACGACAAGGAGATAAATGAGTAGTTGGCACTGATAGTAGTAATAGAAGATGCGTTAGGGTTAATCCGGTATTTCGTATTACCTGTATGAACCGAAAAGTTTTCCTGGTCCGTTGTTTGGGCAACTTTAAGCGTAATGAAATCTTTAATAGTCTGGATATGAGCTGATTTATTGTCAATCTTTACCTGAATACTATCCTGTGAAAAAACGGGTCTGCAAATCAGCAGGAACAGGCCCGCGGTTAAAAGTCTATTTCCGGAATGCATAAAAGGCATAATAGTTAGTTTGGCGCTCGGTTTTCAGGGTAAGAATTAATTGCCAGTTCTTTATGCCTTAACGATATCCAATATTAAGTTAAAGTATTAAATGGTGAGTTGATTTTACTCTTTCCTACCTTTGACCTATGTCAATTAGTTCCGCCGCTGAATTAATGGGGATGCAGACTGTCAGTACTGCTGTTGCCATTACACTTAAGAAAATGAGGGAATTTGCCAAACCCGGCATGAACTGTGCCGAGCTGGATGAATATGGAGCAGCCTTACTGGCGGGCTTCGGAGCCAGACCAGCTCCTAAACTCACCTATGGATTTCCAGGATACACTTGTATAAGCGTGAACCAGGAAGTGGCACACGGAATTCCTGGTAAGGACAAAATCCTTGCAGAAGGTGACCTGATCAATATTGATGTTTCCGCTGAGTTAAACGGCTATTGGGGTGATAATGGAGGCTCTTTTGTATTGGGTGCTGATCTCCATGGTCATGCTAAACTGGTGAATACTTCCCGTGAGATTCTCCTTAAAACCATTGCAGCTATCAGGCCCGGTATGAAAATCGCCGAAATGGGAAGAATGATTGAGCTGTCTGCAAAAAAAGAAGGCTTTCGTGTTATCCGGAATCTTACCGGGCATGGCATTGGCAGAAGCCTGCACGAATACCCGCATTCTATTGCAAATTATTTTGATCCCTTCAACAAGGACCGTTTCCGGAAAAATATGGTAGTGGCTATTGAAACCTTTATCTCAACAGGAGGACAACGAGCGAAGGAATTAAAAGATGGATGGACCCTGGTTACGGGAGATGGAAGTTATGTTGCCCAGCACGAACATACCATCATGGTGACTGAAAAAGAGCCGCTGATTTTAACTGCGGCTAATGAAATTTAACGCCTCCTGGTTTTTTTGGCCAATCGGTTGATGACCGTATCCAACTTTACCTGCTGTTCGCTGCTACAAATAGCCCGAACTTTTCTGAAATGCCGGTAATTATTCATACTGATCTGCTTTTCAAAACCGGCTATTTTTCCAGCCAATGAGTCGATCAATGTTTCGGGTTGAGGCTCCAGTTTTAAATTAGCATACAATGCCTCCCGATTCTGTCGAATCGAATCATATAATCCCCGGTTGTTGTTAGATACTGTTTCCCAGAGCTCCCGAAACTGTTGCTTTTGGGTACTGTCAAAACCAATTTCCCTTGTCATGTATTCCACCGGCGACCGGTCATTCCGGTTGCTCTGGGGCGTTTTTTTCTCCCGACCCCAGAAATAAGCGCCCAGCAATACCAGGTTGCTGATCAGCAGGGCGGCTATGACTATAATTAATGTTTTATTCTGCATACAAATCAGGGTTGATTAAATCCATTCTCCAGTATATTGGAGGGTTGGAAGCTGTAGTCTTGTGCCAGACTTACCAGTTGATCAGTTGTTTCTTCCGTAACCGACCGATTGGCGGTGATGGTTAGAATGTTTATAAGGATGACGGTAGCCACCAACGCAACGGCCACAATAGGTCTTGATAGAAATGCAGCCAACCATCCCCAACTGCTTTTCTCCTGCTCCAGCTTCGCTTTGATGCGCGTATACAGATGAGGGTTAGCAGTGGCCGGCTGAATGCCATCCAAACTGCTCATCGCTTTCGCGACCTGATCCTGTATGTTATTTTTATTAATCATCTCTGTGTGTTTTATAATAGCTGATCAATATTTTTTGCAGATTGTTTTTAGCCCGGTTCAACAATGCCTCTATAGCTCCGTCTGTTGATTCCATTACCAGTGCTATTTCCTTAATGGCAAGCCCTTCGATCTTCTGCAAGCTGTATGCCACACGTTGCTGTTCTGGTAATTTACGGATCGCTTTAAATAAAACCTGCGCTTCCTGCTTTTTCTCCAATTGCACACCCGGATGCAAAAAATTACCGGGTTCATGCTCCTGTTCTTCTTCCGATCCCAACAGCGGCACCAGAAAGCCGAATCGCTTTTTGCGTTTTCTTCTTCTGATGCAATCGAGCGACTGGTGTACCGCTATTTTATACAACCAGGTTTGGATACTTGATTCCCCTCTGAACTGTTGAATCGATTTCCAGGCGATAATAAAAACATCCTGTGTTATTTCCTCTGCATCCTCTGCCTGCTGCACCAATCCAAGTGCTGTATTGTATATCCTGTCTTTCCAATCCTCCACCAATTGATGAAACGCTGTTTCATCTCCCTCACGGAGCAGTTCTATAAATTGGGGATCGGTCACGTTTCTTTCTGATTGCCTGTTTCGCCCCCAATTTACAGGTTAATTCATTGTTCCACCAAATCCACCCGGACCGCCAAATCCGCCGGGACCACCACCTGGCCCCCACGGGCCCTGACGACGTTGCTGTGCCGGTGCCTTACCAAAATTTTTGATCCGGTAAGAGAAGGTCAGCATGAAATATTGTGTTAGTACCTGTGTCTGATTGTCTTCAATATAGTTCGGTTGAATGGTTCTGCTGATGCTTCGGTTTTGTTTCAGTAAATCAAATACGCTTAAACGTAATTCCCCTTTCTGGTCTTTCAGGAATTTTTTACCAACACCCATATTCCACAACCAGAAGTTCTGATTGAATGCGGCGGTCAAACCACGGAACAGTTGATTGTTGATATCGGTATTGAAGATCCATCCGTTTTTACTCAGCAGGTTTACTCCCAGGCCGGCAGACTGACTGAAATAATTATTATTCAGCGATTGCTGGAAACTGTTTTTAACCGTACTGTAATTCGCATTGTAATTCAGGTTGAAATCAACAAACTCACTGATATTACTGGCGATGATCATACCTCCACTCCAGGTGGTATTACGTGCAATGTTGGATACACTGTTGATGATACCAGGTGTTTTGCTGAAATTCCCTCCGGCATTAAAAGTCAGGTTCGATTTAATGGCTTTGAAAGGGAAGGAATAGGTGAACATAGTATTGGCCGACCAATATCCATTCAGGTTAACCGGCTTGGATAATTGTGCACCTTCTCTTAGGGTAACCGTGGAAGTTAGTACGGAATCAGAAAAAGCGGTATAGGTCGCATTGGTGATAAAATTATCCGATTGTGTTGCAAAAAAGTTTACAAAAAAACTGTTTCCTTTTCTGCTGTTGGTATAAGTGTACCGGCCACCAACGCGGTTACTCACGGTCTGTTCGAGTTCAGGGTTGCCCGTATTCAGGAACAGTGGGTTGGTGTTGTTGATCACATTCTGCAACTGATTTATCGAAGGGTTGTTGGTACTGCTTCTGTAAAAGATGCGGATATTACTTCTGTCGCTCAGTTTCTTACGGAAGAAAGCGTTTGGTAACAAATTGCTGAATGTCTTTTTCAGATTACCGGTTTGCGGATAGGTTTGGTTGTTGTCCAGCGTGGTATGCTGTGCATCCAGTCCGATATTTAGATTCATATCTCGATCGCCGATCCTGTAGGTAACACCCCCACGATGCGTAGTAACCTCATTTATAAACACATTGGATAAACTGGTATCCAGGATGCTGAACTTGTCCGTTGTATTGTCAAAAGCCCAGGTGCGTTGATCTGCATCACTTTTAGTAAAGGATGGATTATAGCTGAATTGCAATTGTCCGCGTTTACCAATTGGTTCAGTATAAGATATATTTCCGGATAAATTATATCCTTTGGTATCTGCCAATTGTTGCTGCAACAGAGAGTCATTGGTTGGTATACCAGCTTTGTAAAAAGTTGAAATCGCTGAAACATCCTTCTGGCTGCTTCGGTCATTGATGCCCGTTGTAATTCCAACCGAAATGGATCTTCCTCTTTTTCCAAAGGAATGGCGGTACAACAGGGTGTTGTTGAAGTTGTAACCATTTCCTGTGGTACGGTTCCTGTTTTCAGTTTCGCTGATCAGGTCTCCATTTTGCTGGGTCTGAATACCACTGATGGTGTTCTGTATATCATTATTCTGATAGCTAAAGCTGGGTATGATCAATAGAGTGTTGTTGGAATCAATCTTATATTCCATCCGCATGTTGACACGGTGGTTGAAGTTCTTGTTTTCACTCAGTGATTCTTCATTGTATAATGTGCTTGAATCCGGGCGAATGAATTGTTCGCGGGTCGATCTGGAATCATTCTCATTGTTGGCATTGTTAAAGAAATAACTGCCGCTTACATTGAAATTCTTTCCCCAGAGATCGCTGAAGTTGATGCCCAATGCATTGGTGGTTGTTATTCCATTAGAACCGGGTACCTGGAAGTTGCCCCCACCACCTCTGCCAGCACCACCACCCCGGCCACTTCCGCCACCTGAAAGTCCCAATAGATCGGAGCTTGAGAAGTTTTGCTGATTTATATTGTTAAAAAGCCCCACAACAGAAATCCTGCGTTCCTTATTAAAGAAATTGACAGAGCCACCACCCTGGTAGCGATCATCTGTTCCATAACCGGCATATACCCTGCCGAACTGCCCGGCCCTGCGATCTTCTTTGGTTACGATATTGATGGCCTTATAACCCTGGCCATCATCAAAACCGGTGAGTTGTGCCTGGTCGCTCAAACGATCAAATACCTGGATTTTATCCACTACATCGGCAGGCAGGTTCCGCAACGCGGCAGTGGCATCATCTCCAAAGAACTCACGGCCATCTACTGTTACTTTACGCACCTGTTCTCCCTGGGCTTTGACCTGCCCATTTTCTATAGATACACCCGGCATTTTTTTAACCAGGTCTTCCACATTCGCATCGGGATTCACTTTGAACTGGCTGGCATTGAACTGAACGGTATCACCTTTCTGTTGGGCAGGAGGGGTAGTTGCTTTTACTACTACTTCTTCCAGGGCATCTTCGCCTTTTGCCAGGCGGATGGTACCCAAACTGGTTTCACCACCCCGCAGGGTTACCAATTTTTCAAATGGGGCAAAACCAACAAAGGAGATAGCAATTTTGTAAGATCCATTAGGGATTTCAGAAAAACTAAAGGAACCGGTTTTATCCGTTACTGCATTTCTGCTGAAATTGCTGTTCTTCAGTTGTACAGTGGCGCCAGTTAAGGGCGCTTTAGCAGTACTGTCTTCAATCTTTCCGGTAATCCGGTTTTGTGCGTAGGAAGGTAAAATTGAAACCAAAATCAGCGCGAGTCCAAGAAAATACTTCATATTATATAGGTCTGTGAAGTATTGGACGCTGATTCTTAGAAAAACCTACGGCTCATCCTCAATCTTTTTTAAAAGCCTGCCGGTTTTTGGTAACAGGCTGCGCTGAGAACTATAGATGCCGGTATGGCCACTGAAATAATAGGCAGTAAAACAGGCAATTGCGAAAAACAGAAAATGCTCTCCTCCAAAGAGTTCAATTCCCATAATAGTACAGGCAATGGGTGTATTAGTGGCCGCAGCAAACACAGCAATAAAACCAAGTCCAGCCATCAGGTCTACCGGGGCCCCCATCCATACGGCAAGGACGTTCCCAAGCGTAGCACCAATAAAAAACAGGGGAGTAACTTCACCTCCTTTGAATCCCATCCCTATGGTGATGGCAGTGAATAACAGTTTCCATGCCCAGCTAAAAGGTTCCGCTCCGCCCGTGCTGAAAGCTGAGCTGATCGTGACAACCGATGGATCGGCATTCCAGACTCCCAGTCCCAGGTAATCCTGGTTGCCTGGTATCATACTGAGTCCAATTATGATTAATCCGCCTGCAATTGGAATCAGCCAGGGCCTGGGAATCAGCATATTGGAGATATGTTTAACCTGGTTGGTAAGGATGCTGAAACAGGCACTAACCAATCCCGCAAAGGCTCCAAGAATAATTACCTTGACCAGCAGCATGCCCGAATTCCACCAGTTTTCCGGCGCCGTGAGTGTTATCGCTTCTGATAAAATGGAATAACTCACATGTCCAACGCCCCAGAACTGGCAGGTGATATCAGCCAGCAAACTGGCAATCAGGCAGGGGAGTAGTGCGGTATGCAGGATCTGTCCGAGAAACAACACTTCCACAGCAAATAAGGCACCGGTTACCGGCGTGCCAAACACAGCTCCAAATCCGGCTGCCATTCCGCAGAGTAGCAGGGTTTTCCGATCTTCCTGACCCAGCCGGAAAGGTTTTGCCAATGCATCTGCCAGGCTGCCACCCATCTGAACTGCTGTTCCTTCACGTCCTGCTGATCCGCCAAACAAATGGGTGATCAGGGTAGCAATTAATACCAAAGGAGCCAGCCTGAGCGGAACGCCGGTACTGGGTTCATGAATTTCGTCAAGGATCAGGTTGTTGCCTTTCTCCGTTCTTTTTCCAGCCAGTTCATACAAAAAATAGATAAGAACACCGGCTGCAGGTAAAAAGGCCAGTAACCAGGGGTTTTGAAGTCGGAGCTTGGTGACTTCCTCCAACGACCAGAGAAAAAAGGCAACCAGGCTTCCAACTAAAATCGCAAGAGGGATTGCCAAAATGGTCCACCGGATCAGGAACAAGGAAATCCGGGCTTGTTCAGGTGCCTTCCATTTTTGGTGTACGCCTTTCATGTGTAATAAAAATACACAAGTTAAGAGGGAATAAGGAAGGAAACCGATATTTGAAATATGATTTATCCTCCCTACTTACAAAAAGGCGATACCATTGGAATGGTTTGTCCGGCTGGTTTTATGGCCCCTGAAAAATGGCAAACCTGCGTGCAAACCCTGCAGGACTGGGGATTTAATGTGGAGTTGGGGGCTACAATGAAGAGTGCTTCAGGTACCTATTTCTCTGGGACGGATGAAGAGCGCAAACTGGATCTGCAACGCATGCTGGATGATAAAAAAATCAAAGCTATTCTTTGCGGAAGAGGCGGTTATGGGATGGGACGGATTATAGATCAGCTTGATTTTAAAAAATTCGAACGTCGCCCTAAATGGATCATAGGTTTCAGTGATATCACTGTACTGCATGCACACCTGAACAGGGTAATTGGAATTGCAAGCATTCATGGACCCATGGCCGCAGCCTTTAATGAAGGTGGTGATGAAAACCCCTATGTTCAATCACTCAAAGCAATGTTGCTGGGAAAAAAAGCTGAATACCAGGCGACACCCCATTTTAATATTGAAGGAACTGCACAAGGGCGACTGGTAGGCGGTAACATGAGTTTGATTGCCCACCTCATTGGGACAAGATCTGCCTATAAAACAAAGGGGAAAATACTTTTCCTGGAGGATGTGGGGGAACAATTGTATAATGTAGATCGCATGTTCTATCAGTTAAAAAGAGCGGGTGCACTGGATGGATTAGCCGGACTTATATTAGGTGGGTTTACCGATAATAAAGATACAGAACGGCCCTTTGGTCAAACAGTGGAAGAAATCCTGCATCACCTGGTTAAGGATCGTGAATACCCGGTTTGCTTTGGTTTCCCTGTAAGTCATGAAAAAGAAAATTACGCACTGAAA
>JALOMU010000031.1 GCA_025455285.1 Flavihumibacter sp. | reverse complement strand
CGGAGTCCATAACCGAAAGTATTGCTGGCCACTGTTATTGTGGACGATCCTGAGTTGGTCCTGCAAATCCTCTGTATTGACTCCACCAACGGATGCGGAACTGGCCACGGCATGGGCAGACATGGCAACTTACCTGACACAAAACACGCCATCCAATTCGCCAACGTTTGCTTCCAGAGCCTTTGGATATATCGGGCTTACGATGTACGAGTCCATCGTACAGGGACATCCAGATCACCAATCAGTTGCACCCCAATTGAATGGATTGGGTTCACTGGCCATGCCTGAAAAAGGAATAGTTTACAACTGGCAGCTTGCATTAAACGCAGGGCAGGCAGAAATACTCCGATCTATTTATATACAAACCAGTGCAGCCAATAAAAAACGAATTGATTCACTGGAAGCATCAATTGTACATCGATGGAGAAAACATGTGAAGAATGAAGAGCAATTCTTACGATCCATTCAATATGGCAAAAACATCGCCAGGCAAATCTTTGAGTGGTCAAAAACGGACGGTGGTCACAGAGCTTATTTAAAAAACTTTGACAAACAACTGCCGATCCGGACATTTCCAGGATCGTGGAAGCCACCGTTGTATGCACAGTCGTTCAGTCATTATCCACTTCATCCGCATTGGGGCAAAAACCGATGTTTCCTCGTTGCGGATTCAGTGATGGAGGCACCGGTGCCTTTGCCTTATGATACGACACCCGGATCTCCGTATTTTGAGCAGTTCCGGTTGGTGTATGAAAAAAATAAAATGCTTACCCTGGTGGAAAAAGAAGCCGCTATCTGGTGGGGCGACGATCCAGATGTTAGTTTTACTCCACCCGGCCACTCGTACTCGTTGGGAACGATAGCAATCCGTCAGCAGCAGCCGGACCTGATCACTTGTGCACAGACTTATGCGCGTATAGGCATTGCCGTTGCAGATGCCTTCCGAAATTGCTGGAAGTGGAAATTTCAATATTATACGGAGAGAGCCAATACCTATATACCAGAACATATTGATCCAAGTTGGGAGTCATTCTGGCCGGATCCCCCATTCCCGGCCTTTCCTTCCGGCCATGCGATGCAGGCTGCTGCGGCTGCAACTGTTCTAACCGATTTATATGGTGAGTCTTTTCGCTTTACCGATAGTTCTCATGTAGGAAAACCGGAAGATCCAATCCGCAAGGTCGGTTTTAAAGCAAGAACCTTTAACTCCTTTTGGGCTGCTGCGGAGGAAACAGCTAATTCACGTTTTTATGGAGGTATTCATGTACCTATGGATAATGAGAAAGGATTAGAGAAGGGAAAAGAAATTGGTCAAAATGTAAATCGCCTGAAATGGAAAAATTAATTGTCTTGTTGAACAGCTTTCTCCTGTTTGCATTTTCTCCACTGATGGCGCAACTGAAGTTTACTGATATTAGTTCAGAAGCAGGTATCCGGCATGTATATAAGGTTCATGAAGGTTTGTTTGGTGGTGGTGCCTGTGTATTTGACTTTAATAAAGATGGTTGGGAAGACTTGTATATAACAGGTGGAAAGAACTCAGATCAATTGTATAAAAACAACGGGGATGGAACGTTCAGCGAGCAACTGGAGGCAGCCGGCTTAACTACCACCCGGAATTATATTACCAATGGAGTGGCAAGTGCGGATATCAATCGGGATGGCTGGCCCGATCTGGTGGTAACAACAATGACTACTATTAAAAACCCACCAGCAATTCCTCGCGCGATTAATTTGCTATTTCTAAACAATGGGAAAGGAGGCTTTCTGGATGTAACCAAAGAATATGGCTTCGGCGAACTCTTATCTTTTAGTACAGCAGCAAGTTTTGGCGATATCAATGCGGACGGCTGGCCGGATCTTTACATAGGGAATTATTTCAATGAATTTACAGGTAACCTGGCGAGCATTACCGATGAAACAGTAGTAGGTGCGAATCAGATTGCAAAGGGCTATTTGTTTCTAAATGAAAAGGGAAAACGATTTCGGGAAGTGGGTGCTGGGTATGGCTTGAATACAGCAGGGTTTGGATTTGGCGGGATCTTCACTGATTTTGACAATGATCGCGATCAGGATTTGTATATCAATCATGATTTTGGATATAAACGTACTCCCAACCTCTTGTATGAAAACAAATATCCTTCCGTTTATTTTCAGGAAGTAGGCAAACCTACACAGATGGACTTGCGGATCAATTCCATGAGTGCAGCTGCGGGTGATTTCAACAATGATGGTTGGATGGATTATTATATGACCAATATCCGGTTTAATTGGTTTATGGTAAATGAGGGTAAGGGGAAATTTTTTGTCAATCGTGTTAAGGAATTGGGTTGTAATTATATCGCCATTAGTTGGGGCGCCAATTTTGCAGATTTTGATCAGGATGGCGATTTGGACTTATATGTAGCTAATGGCGATCTGAATCCCAATTGTAATCCCATTGGCGATTATTTTTTTGAAAATACAGGAGGTAGGTTTCAGGAAATTGCAAGGCTTGTTGGCTTGCAGGATTATGGTATGGGAAGAGGCTCCGTGGTATTTGATTATGATAAAGATGGCGATCTTGATATTCTGGTAGTTAACCAGGAAGCAATTTGCCCCGAATACCCTGCAAGTTCTGTTACCCGCTTATACCGCAATGATTCGAAAACAGGCAACTGGATCTCCGTAGCGCTGCAAGGTGCAGATGCAGAGTCCAATGGGATTGGCTCCCGGGTTAAACTGGTAGTTGGAAAAACCGCGATGATCCGCGAAATTGATGGCGGCGGATCCAGTCATGTTTCTCAGAATTCCATTCATGCACATTTCGGGATAGGATCCAGTGAATTAATTGATTCTCTGATTGTGCAATGGACAGGAGGAAATACGCAGGTACTCACTAATGTGAAGGCCAACCAGTTTTTGGTGATAAAGGAAATACCAAAGCCGGCAAAAAAAATGAAATGGATCTATTGGCTGATAGGCTTTGGGATTGTGATGGCTGGATTTTCAGTATGGGTACTGCGCAAAAAAAAATCGTAGTTTCAACACTTTAAAGCAAGTAAACATGGATACACAATCCCGTCGTGAATTCATTTCATCAACCGGAAAATTAACTATTATGAGTGGATTAGGACTTGGCGCAGCCTCTGTGGAAGGAGATACTGCCCAACTAAAGAACAAGTTTATTCATCATGTATTTTTTTGGCTTAAAAATCCTGATAGCCAGGAAGACAAGCAGAAGCTGATAGCGGGTTTACAAAAACTGACCAAGGCTAAAACGATTGAATCAGCTCATATCGGTGTTCCGGCAACTACCAATCGGGAAGTGATTGAACGTAGTTATCAGGTTTCCTGGCTGCTGGTGTTTAAAAATGATGCAGATCAGGAAGTTTACCAGAGTGATCCCATACATCTCAAGTTTATTGAGGAATGCAGCATGCTTTGGGAGAAAGTGGTGGTGTACGATAGTGTTCAGGCTAAATAAAAAAAGATTCCTGGCTGCGCTTGTTAGAAAACGGACAGTCCAGGAACTCTACCAGAAGTGATCCTCTGCACCTTCCAAATTAATCGAACCGTGCAGTATTTTTAAAGCACCATGATTTTGATTGCTTCACCATTCACCTGCATAACGTACATACCTTTTTGCAGTCCCTGGTGATCAAAAGCGTGACGGTTGCTATTGAAATTGATTTGTTTTACAAGCTGACCTGAGAAGGAGAACAATTTGATATTTCTTGCTTTCGACTCAGAGAATATTATTTCCGTGCGACCAACCTGGTTGATAACACGCATGGTGCTGAAGCTCTGATTGATCCGGATAACATCTGAATAAACCATGCGATCCAGGATGTTTACACCACGTATGCGGTAGAATCCATTCAGCAAAGGTGTTTTGTCAATGAACGTATATTGACCAGTGCGACCATTAACCGTTGCAACCTGTCCGATTGTTTCATACTTCATACCATCTTCGGAACGCTCGATATAGAAAGTTTTAGCTTCGTGGTTATCAGCGGTAGTAAAGTTGATGCGGTTCTGGCCGTTTTCTGCAAACCCTTTGATGCTGGTGAATTCAAGGGGTAGTGTTGTGAAGTCGTAGAAGTAACCGGAGGAGATTTCCATTTTATTACCTTCAGGTGAATTGTTAAACCTGTTTCCAGTAATTCTCATACGACCTGTTAATGTAAATCCTCTTGCTAAGTTTCTATCTAATAAATAAGCAGAAGCAATTCCATTTCTATCAACAGAAATAGTTTCATTTATAGACACACCGTTTAATTCAAGGTTTTCTATTGTAACCTGCCCATTATCATTATTGTTTCCTGAGAGACGTAATTCTATCTGAATATAATTGATGTTTTGAAGCTGACTTGCTTTCTGATTTCCTAAAAAACTTCTTAAGGAAGAAATGGAAGCCCCTGGTGTTGAGCGATTTCCATTGTTAGCAATTATTCGGCTCTCATGTCTGATCTGATCCTGGTTAGGATCGAAAGTCATAGTGAATTCAATGAGTGGTTGATAATTAAAATCAAAACCTCTTCTATTTCCATTGTTTCCCAGATCAGGAGTTCCAAAATATAATTCCTGCCCGCCAGTTCCACCTGAATTACGAATAGCACGGTAACGTTGTGCCAAAATAGACTCTGTTCTATCGGAAGGAAGACTTCCTCTGTTGAGTTGTGAAACGCTTTCGAAAGCGCATAAAATGGTCAGTAAGAGCATAAGCATGCTCTTGTAAAGAATAGTTTTCATTTCTGGTACGATTAATTTATTAATCGGCTTTTTGTAGGTAGAGGATCGATTCTGGTATAGGGTAGATAAGGTTTTGTCTTTAGTTCGGTATAAGGTTTCTACCGATGACAACACAAAGGTAAACACTTAGATGAATTTTACTAAGGGTAAGCACCTATATTCGATAATAAGGCGATTTTCTTCGATGAATAGCATTTTTACTCAAAAGAAACCGTAGTTCTTCGGGTATAACCGTATTTTCTGCAGCAATTCCGGGGGAGGGATCAACGACGTTCGAGTGCTGCGGCAGCAGCCTCATCCACCATCCAAATGGTAGTTCCTTCTGTGGATTGAACGGATTGGGAAGGGTATTGGTCGATATCTCTCGGACCTTCCAGTACGTTTGCCAGCGCTTTTGCTTTGCCTGATCCGGTTGTGAGGAATAAGATACAGCTGGATTTGTTGGCAATCGGCCGGGTGATGGTTACCCGGAACATATCCTGTTGTTCCAGGAAAAAAGAACTGCACCACCTGGAGTTCTCATGAATTACCTCAGTATGTGGGAAAAGAGAAAGTGTATGGGCATCATCACCCATCCCAAGAATGAGAAGATCAAAGCTATGTGGTTGATTGTCAAAATACTGATGTAGGATTTTTTCATATGCGTCGGCCGCATCAGCCGGACTATCATAATCCGTCCGCATAACATGGATTTGATCTTCCGGGATGTTTACTTTGTTTAACAGGGTATCGTATGCCATCCTGGCGTTATTGCGCTCATCTTCCAATGGTACATACCGCTCATCACCCCAGAATACATGGATTTTACTCCAATCAACCTGGCTTTGTAAGGGCTCTTCTGCCAGTAACTGATGCAGGCGTTTGGGGGTGGAACCGCCTGATAAACAGATGGTAAACCGATCCTTTTGGCTCAGCACTTCCTTGATCCGGTGAACAATGAAATGTGCTGCTTCGGTTGCTACTGTTTCTGCATTAGGGAAGACATGGAGTTGCATATAATATGTTTTACCGGTCGGGTGCCATCCGCCATAGGCTGACAAGCTCCGACCGGTGAGGGGTTAGCGTTCTTTATGGGGTTCGGGCAGGGAGGCCCAGTTCCGGCCGTCCCGTGCGATCAGGGCTTCGGAGTCCTCGGGTCCCCAGGAAGCTGGTGCATAATTCGGGAAGTCGACCGGCGGACGTTGCTGCCAGGCTTCCAGAATGGGCATAATCACTTTCCAGGCAGCTGCCACCTGGTCTTCCCGCATGAATAGTGTAGCATTTCCTTCCATCACATCCAGGAGCAGGGTTTCATATGCTTCGGGTTCATGTTCTTCGTAAGCATCCTGGTAACTGAAGATCATGTCAACCGGGCTGAGGGTAAGATCCTGTCCGGGTCGTTTGGCCTGGAACCGGAGCCGGATATCCATTTCGGGGGCGATGCTGATGGTCAGGCGATTGGCCCTCCAGGTTTCAGCAGATTCCGGCGGGAAAGCATAACTCGGAGCAGCTTTGAATTGAACGGTTACAATGGTTTCCTTGTCCGCCATTCGTTTGCCCGTGCGTACATAAAATGGAACATCCTGCCAGCGCCAGTTATCAATGTAAAACTTAACCGCTGCAAAAGTTTCCACAGGAGAATCGGCTGCTACATTTTTCTCCTGTCGATACCCCGCAACTTCCTGGCCTTTCATCCAGCCTTCGCTGTATTGGCCGCGTACTGCCATTTTATGAACCTCTTCTTTGGAAATCTTCCGGATGGCGTGTAATACATCTACTTTTTTATTCCGGATCTCATCGGCATCGAAACTTACGGGTGCTTCCATGGCTACCATACAAAGCAGTTGCAGGATATGGTTTTGTACCATATCACGAAGGGCACCGGAGCTTTCATAAAAATCGCCCCTTCCTTCTACTCCTACTGTTTCGGAAGCGGTAATCTGGATATGGTCGATATAATTCCGGTTCCAGATAGGTTCAAATAACGCGTTGGCAAATCGTAGTGCCAGGATATTCTGAACGGTTTCCTTTCCTAGGTAGTGGTCGATCCGGTAAATCTGTTTTTCATCAAACATGCCGGCCAGCAGCTTATTCAGCTCCAGCGCGGATGCGAGATCGTGACCAAAAGGTTTCTCCACGACCACACGGGTACATTTGGTATCTGCACAGATATTCAGGGGGCCAAGTTTGCTAACGATTCCTGGTACCAGTTGGGGTGCTACGGCTAGGTAAAAAATCACATTGGGATGTTCACCATATTCAGCCTCCTTTATTCGTACGATTTCAGCAATTTTTTCATATTCCTCTTCCTGTTCGGCATCCATCTGGAGATAGGCAACATGATTGGCGAACACCTGCCATTTGCCTCCCTGGTCGTCTTTACGGCGACTGAATTGCTGAATCCCGTTAAACAGGTGTTTGCGATAGGATTCATTATCATAGGGCCGGCGGCCGATACCCACAATATCAAATTTTTCGGGCATCCATTCGTCGATAAAGAGATTATAGAGGGCGGGAGAAAGTTTACGGTGATTGAGATCACCACTACCACCGAAGATAAAGATCAGAGAAGAGGCAGGTCTTTTATGCGTAGCAGACATGTTTTTTGAGTTTGTTGAAGTTGCAGTTCTCAGGTCCATTGGGTATGAAATTTACCTTCGCGATCCACTCTTTCATAAGTGTGTGCACCGAAATAATCGCGCTGGGCCTGTAAGAGGTTCAGCGGTAACCTGCCCGTAGTGAACGCATCGTAATAGCTAAGGGCTGTCATGAGTCCGCCTGCCGTAAATCCATTCAATGCTGCCAGGCTCACCGTTTTCCGCAGCGAGCTGATTTGACTGGCTACAACAGTTGCGATTTTAGCATCGAGTAGCAGGTTGCTTATGGCAGGATTGCGCAGGTAGGCTTCATAAAATGTTTCCAGCAGGGTAGAGCGGATGATACAACCACCACGCCATACTTTAACGGCATTATGCAATGGAATATCCATCGACAATTCTTTGGAGGCGGTATGCAGCATAGCCATGCCCTGCACATAGGAAAGAATTACGGCTGCAAAGAGTGCTTTGCGGCAATCTTCTGCCAATGCATCTTTATCAAGAGACAGCGATTCAGTTGCGGAGGCATGGGCATGCCGGCTGGTTAACTCTGTGTGTAGTTTTTCAGCAGTTAAGCGATCGGTTTTTAAGGCTGAGATGGCCCGCATGGTTACGGCCATATCAATTGTGGGGATGGCAACACCCAAATCCATAGCAATCTGAGAAGTCCATTTGCCCGTGCCTTTGGAACCAGCTTTATCAAGAATCTGATCAACCAGGTGAGTCCCTGTTTCCGGATCCGGCTGTTTGAAGATGGCAGCGGTAATTTCAATGAGGTAGGATTTCAATTCGCCCTCATTCCAGGTGGTAAAGAGCTGGTGCAGTTCTTCATTACTGAAGTTTCCACCCCGACGCAAAAGGTCGTAGGTTTCACAGATGAGCTGCATGATCGCATATTCGATGCCGTTATGCACCATTTTCACGAAATGGCCAGCAGCGCCCTTGCCCATATAATCCACGCAAGGCTCATTGTTTACTTTGGCTGCTATGGAAGAAAGGACAGGTTTCAGTTGTTGCCAGGCGGTTTCATCTCCACCAGGCATCATGGAAGGACCTGTTCGGGCACCTTCTTCGCCACCGGAAACACCGATCCCGATAAAATGGATTCCTTTGGGTTGCAGGTATTCATACCGGCGAAGTGTATCCGTATAGTAGGTATTACCACCGTCAATAATGATATCGCCCTGGCTAATAAGTGGTAAGAGGCTTTCAATTACATCGTCAACGGGTTTGCCGGCGGGAACGAGAATCATGATGCGGCGGGGCAAAGAAAGTTGCGCCACCATTTCTTCCAGGGTATTCACACCTTTTACTGTGGTGCCGGGGGTGGCAGCAGCTTCAAAGTCCCGTGTTTTCCGGGAATCTTTATCAAAACCGATGGCTTTAAAGCCGTGATCGGCAACATTCAACAGGAGGTTGCGGCCCATAACACCGAGCCCTACCATACCGAAATCAAAGGTTTGGTTGTCCATTGCAGTTGGTTGGATTGGCCGCAAAGGTAAGCAGCAATGCCGAACCATTGGTCAGCATTCTGCCGAAGGCTTCCGAAACCTATGCAAACGTTTTACCGGCCTTGAATCCTTTAGCTGCGTAATAGAGGATATACAGATAAGCCGGAGCTGAACAAAGGAAGAAGGAAAGCTGGTTAGAGAGTCCCTGTGTATCCTTAAGCCATCCGTATAGAGGGGGCACTACTGCACCGCCTGCAATACCCATGATCAGAAAAGCTGAACCGATCTGTGTATATTTTCCAATACCGTCGATTGCCAGCGGGAAGATGGCGGGCCACATAAGGGCATTCGCGAGTCCAAGTGCTGCAATCAGAAAAATAGCGGTGTACCCAGATGCAAAATAGATACCGATGGAGATCAACAGCCCAAGAAT
>JALOMU010000030.1 GCA_025455285.1 Flavihumibacter sp. | reverse complement strand
TGAAGTGTTTAATTTAATTGACCGCGCAAACACAATTTCCTATCTGCTTATCAAGGATTTTTCCAACACAACCTATGCCATACCAAACCGGCTAACACCAAGGTTATTGAATGTTAAGTTGGTGGGGAGGTGGTAGGGCATGGAAGAGGGAGGAAAGGAAGAAAGGAAGAAGGGAAGAGGGACAAAGGGAGACCTAGGCTTACCAGTTTTTATAGAGACGATAAAGTTGGGCTGCGATTTTTCTATAACTACTAAGAAGAAGTTCATATTTTTCTGAAGGAATATAGCCACAATCCATCGAAATTTTTAGAGCAGAAATCGTCTCCTCCGTTGATCCCAAAGCATAAATAAAAGCCTTCTTAGTTTCATTTGGATAAAAACGCCTGCCCCATCCTTCTGCAATATTCAAAGAAACTGATCTGGCAGCGCGATTTAATTGAGAACATAACGAATATAGCTCCGGAGAAGGAAATTGTTTCGTCAAAGCAAATACTTCCATTGCCAATTCCAGAGATCTCACATAAACATCCATATCTTCAAGTTTTGCAATCATGCAGTTAATTTAAATCCTGCAATTGCTACCAAAAACAGTTTTTTCACCCATCTTCCCCCTTCCTTTCTTCCTTTTCTCCATTCTTCCTTTCCCCCTTTTTTCCATTCCACCTTTCTTCCATTGTTCCATCTTCCATACATTTGCCCCATGACAAAACTCTCAGTCAACATCAATAAAATTGCTACGATTCGGAATAGCCGCGGGGGGAATAATCCGGATGTGGTGAAGGTTGCTAAGGATGTACAATTATTCGGAGCGGATGGAGTTACTGTGCACCCGAGGCCGGATGAACGTCATATACGGTATTCAGATGTGCGGGCTATCAAACCAATCATCACTACTGAGTTTAATATTGAAGGGAATTGCAGAGAGGCAAAATTTATAGATTTGGTCTTGGAGGTAAAACCGCACCAGGTTACGCTGGTCCCGGATGCAGAGGGACAAATCACTTCTGACCATGGCTGGAATACGATAGAGCACAAGGATTACCTGAAAGAAATGATCAGGATTTTTAAACAGGCCGGTATCCGTACTTCCATTTTTGTTGACCCGGTTGTGGAGATGGTGGAAGGTGCCATAGAAACCGGAACCGACAGGATTGAATTGTATACGGAAGGATATGCCCGACTGTTTCCGGAAGACAGAGAAAAAGCGGTTGGCCCTTATGTGCAGGCAGCCACTCGGGCCAAGGAACTGGGACTGGGAATTAATGCAGGTCACGATCTGGATCTTCATAACCTCGGCTATTTTTCCAAACAGATTCCTTTCCTGGATGAAGTATCCATTGGCCATGCGCTGATCTGTGATGCCATCTACCTGGGACTGGAAAACACCATCCAGTTGTATCGCCGGCAACTGCAACCCTGATTTTTTTAAAAAATTAAATCCAACAGAAATCCTTTCTCGTAGGTATCCAAAACCAATAAACTGGATACCATGAAAAGGACAACAACACAATTCGTTGCCTGTGTAGCACTGGCAACCTTAATCAGCTTTAGTTCCTGTAAAAAAGAAGATAGTCCGGGTATGGAACCCAAAGGACCGGATATTGAATTCCTCATATTGGATGAAGGCAATAAACTGGTTCGGTTCAATGCATCGGCGCCACGCATGCCCATCAGTTCTGTTGCTATTAATGGATTACAGGAAGGAGAATCCCTGATTGCAATTGATTTTCGTCCGGCTACCGGTCAGCTATATGCGCTGAGTAACACCAACCGGCTCCTGGTAATTAATCAAAGCTCGGGCAATACCAATGCTATAGGTTCTATGCCGTTTAGTCCAGTATTAGCAAGCACCATAGCAGGATTCGATTTCAATCCAACAGTTGATCGCATCCGCATTGTTACCAGCAATGGCCAGAACCTCCGGGTACATCCCGAAACGGGTGCTGTTGTTGCAACGGATGGAGCAATTAATGGCGTGAATAATGCAATGGTTACAGCAGTTGCTTATACCGATAGCAAAGCCGGAACCAGCACCACTACCCTTTTTGACATTGATACCGAAACGGATATGCTGTACAAGCAGGATCCACCCAACAACGGAACCCTGGTTGCTGTTGGAAAACTGAACAATGATTTCAGTGGTGAGGTTGGATTTGATATTAGTCCGGATAACAGCGCCGCATTGGCTGTCAACAATAAAAACGGTAAAGCACAATTATACCAGATTGATCTCTCTACAGGAAAATCAATGAAAATTGGTGAATTAATGGGGGTAAACAATCCGATGGGATTAGCCATCCCAACAGATCCCGTAGCGTATGCTATTGGTGGTGGCAGCAACCTGCTCATCTTTGACCCTACGGATCCCATGCCAATAACAAAAGCAATAAGCGGACTTCAACCCGATGAAACCATTGTTGGAATTGATTTCAGACCAGCTAACGGTGCACTATATGCGCTGGGTAGTACAAGCAGACTTTATACATTGAACACTTCCAATGGGGCAGCAACAGCAGTTGGTACTACCGCATTCAGTACTGCCTTATCCGGAATGCACTTTGGATTTGATTTTAATCCAACTGTAGACAGAATAAGGGTGGTAAGTAATACCGGACAGAATCTGCGGCTCAATCCCAATGATGGTATTGTTGCTGCTGTTGATGGTAATCTCAATCCCGGAATGCCTTCCGTGAGTGGTGCTGCTTATACAAATAATATACCAGGAGCTACTTCTACCATATTGTACGATTTGGATTGTGGAACTGATAAACTCTACAAGCAGGATCCTCCCAACAATGGAACATTAGTAGAAGTAGGTTCAGCAGGAATCAATTTTGAAAACGCGGATGGATTTGATATAGGCGGTCAGTCGGGCAAAGCATGGGCCATTCTGACAGTAAACGGGAGCTCGAAACTCTATGAAATCAATCTCAATACCGGGGCAGCCTCCCCGTCAGGTAATTACAGTTTTAGCGGAACCGTCCATGGTTTTACGGTAGGACTAGGTTTTTAGACTTACACTGATACCACAACGCAGGCCGGTTCATTCCTGAACCGGCATTTTTTTGGGCTGTTTACAAACTAAACCAATAGGTAAACTTTGCTACCAGGGCGCGGTTCTTAACTGACATATATTCGGGAAGGTAGTTGTCGGTATATACAATGAAAAAATCGGATGCAGGTTTATATCGCCACTGTAAACGAGTATTCAGATTGACATTTTTGGTCTGTTCATTATACTGACCGAAAGCAGTAAAGTAAAAATTATTGGTAAGAGTGACATCCACTCTTGGTCCGACCAGCCAAAAACTTCTCCTTCCCCAGGTACCCGGTACCCGTATATCATTATAGGTACTGCTCATCGTGATGCCCACATAGGGTTGAAAACGATAACCGAATTCACTGGTCAGTTGCAATCGGCTACCATCATTGTAATAGCCACCATAACGAATATTCGCAGCATAGGTAAACAGGCTCTTGGGCTTGGAAATATATTCAATATAGGCGGTGTTGAAATGGTGTTGGGTACCTGTGTCCAATGAGTCTGATCCTGTATTGGTCGGATCAAAAGGCATCAGTAATTCAATATAGGTTTTTGAAACATAGGCATTCAGCACTGCCTGGTTTCGAAAATTGGTTCGATAGGTCAGGCTGTGTTCATAATCTGTTTTTCTACCTTGTTCATTGGTATAATAAATGGTTTGAAGCAACGGACCATGACTGAGTACGGGAGATTTTTTCGGAAAAAATAAATAACCGGCCTGAGGATTGAATTTGAGATAGCCGGTCCTTGGCACATATCCAACCTCTGCCTGGAAATCCTTTCCTACATACTCATGTTGCCAGGATAAAAACAATTGGCGACTGGTATAATTCAGATTGGCAGCGGTGGTGATGGTACGATTACCACCAACCGGACTAAATGACTTCAACACCAGGGCCTTACCAGTCCAGTAGTTACCGGGAGAAGCCAGGTTGTATTCCAAACCCAGGGTTCGGTTATATTGTCGGTGCTCCGGAGTAACCGGGTCCTTATCCGGTTCATAATTGATGGATTGCTTATTGACAAAAAGGAACCCGATATTGGAACGTGAAAAAACTTTTCGCTGCAATGATAACACTGCAAAATTCTGAACCGGTAAATCTCGTTCCGGAACAGATTTGGTTTGCATATCCATCAGGCCAATGCGCCAATCCTTATTCAGTTTACCACTGAGGCGGGCACCAAACTGGATGGGTACATTCAGACCGATTCGTCTTGAGAAAAAAGGGCGAATGTTTGCATAACCGAAGTTTCCAAAAATGTCTGCATTTTCTAAAAAGAATTGCCTTCGTTCCGGAAAAAACAATTCAAATCGATCCAGGTTGGTGACCTGCCGGTCTACTTCCACCTGGGAGAAATCCGGGTTAACAGTAAGGTCCAGGTTGAGTGAGGATGTAATACTGATCTTGGCATCAGCTCCAATATCTCTTCTATAATCCGTTGGCGTTCCCTTGTCATAATCTTTAGAAAGGCCACCCAGTACATAGGGAATCAATGAAATATTGGCGCCAGTGGAAGGAGGTGGCGCATCCCATACAAGATTACCCGTATACGCGAGTGAAACAGTAGGAAATTGCCTGGGAACGGGTGCCCAGCTGCTCTTTTCAAAAGCTTGCAAATCATTCCGGCTAAAATTGATACCCCAGTTGGTAATTCCTTTTTTGTAGCGAATCGTTTTAAATGGAACAGCTGCTTCAAAGACCCAGCGATCCTCGTAGTTGACAACTTTGGAAATCCATTTATGATCCCAGCTAAGATCCATTTTTCCACCTTCGTAAATAAAGCCATCCCACTGTGCACCTGCTGCATTGGCGCCAAATGAAAATCCGCTGGTCTGATCTTCAAAGGGATCAAAGAAAAAGAGGAAGTTGTCATTTTTCTGAAAAGCAAAATCTCTTCTTAATGACTCCACTACATAGTTACCATTCCGACCATGGTAACAAACTGCCACCAGGTAAAGAAAATGATCATCGTAGCTCATCTGTACTTCCGTTTTGATATTGGCAAAACTGGTATCCATGGGAAGTACCATGAAAAAGTCACGCGCCTTGTCAGCTTCCTGCCAGGCTGCATCATTTACAATGCCATCAATCTGTACGGGTTGGGAAGTTTTACGAATGGAAAGATTGTACTTGTTATTAACTTTTTGTGCGAAAACAACATTTGTCAATAGTAAACAGCTGCCTGCTAACTGGAGCCACCTTAAAAAATTCATGCCGGTTTGTAATTATGCTGGTACTGGAATCCTGAGTGTGTATGTATGCAGCGTGTGCCTGAAATTAGGATAAATCCTGTAATTCAGCAACTTGAATGCTTTTTGTTGAACTTAATCCATGCCGGATTGTTGTTTGACTCAGATTATTTTATTTTGATATGAAACGATCCTTTCCTATGCGTATATACTTTAGCATATTATGTTGCCTTTTGATTTCTAATACAGTACTGGCTCAAACCACCGGTTCTATCAGCGGTACCATCCTGGACAGAAATACGCAAAAGCCTGTAATCGGAGCATCGGTTGAAGTACAACCTTCCAAAACAGGAACCAGCACAGATTCACTCGGAAGATTCCGGATTACTGGCTTAACACCCGGCTCTTATTCTCTCAGCATAACTGCAATAGGATTTGCAGATAAAACCCTGACCAACCTGGTAATCACAACCGGAAACGAAAACAACCTGAATATTGAACTGGAACCTGCTGGTGAAAATTTAAGTGAGGTTATTGTAAGTGGCAGACGCGCATCTGCCCGCGCAACCAGCCTGGAATCTCCTTTAAGTATACAACGATTAACTACAGAAGAAATCAAGGCCAACCCTGGTGGCAACTTTGATATCAGCAGGGTTATCCAGTCCCTGCCCGGAGTAGGTGGTGGAGTTGGTGGGGGTGGTTTTCGCAATGATATCATCATTCGTGGTGGTGCTCCAAGTGAGAATGTATTTTACCTGGATGGAATTGAAGTTCCACTTATTAACCATTTTGGTACTCAGGGAAGCGGTGGTGGTCCGCAGGGAATTCTGAATGTGAGTTTTATTGAAGATGTCAAACTCAGCAGCTCGGCATTTGATGCCAGGTATGATAATGCACTGAGCAGTGTGTTTCAATTCAAACAAAAAAATGGTAACCCCAACCGGCTGCAGGGAAATATCAGACTAAGTGCTACTGAACTGGCTGCGACTTTTGATGGCCCGATCAGTCCGAAAACTACCTTCCTGGCAAGTGCACGTCGTAGTTATTTACAGTTATTATTCCAGGCTTTGGATCTCCCGATCCGACCCAACTATTGGGATTTTCAATTTAAAACCAACACCCGTATCAACGACAAAACTACGTTACAGGTATTGGGCATAGGAGCCATTGATGAGTTCCGCTTTGCTGCACCCAAAGAGGCTACTCCTGAAAAACTCTATGCGGTGAATAGCAGTCCGTTGATTAATCAATGGAACTATACAATTGGAGCAAGCTTAAAGCGATTGACTAACCGTGGTTTCTGGACGCTTTCACTTAGCCGGAATACCCTTAATAACCGGGCAGACAAATACGAAGACAATGAGAATCCATCAGAGGGCACCCGAACTTTCAGGATCAACAGCCAGGAAACGGAGAACAAACTTCGGTTCGACCAGACCGTTAGTATTGATAAATGGAAAATTACGTATGGCGCTTCTGCTCAGTATGTACAATTCGGCAATGATTTTTACCAGCTGTTTCGTCCGGCGCTGACGGATGAACAGGGTAACCAGATTCAGCCTGCTGAAGAACTGCGAACGGATACACAGTTAGACTTTCTGCGATATGGGGCCTTCGTTCAAACTGGCCGTAGATTTTGGGAAGACCGGCTGGCGATCAGTGCCGGTATGCGGGTTGATGGAAACTCAGCCAGCAACGGTGTTTCAAATCCTTTGAAACAATGGAGTCCGCGCATCAGTGCGAGCCTGGCGCTGGCACCCGACTGGAATTTCAGTGCCAGTTATGGATTGTATTACCGGTTGCCAAGTTATACCCAGCTTGCATTTGAAGCAAGCCAGACAGGTAGAATGAACCCGGGAGATTATATCCGAAGCAGGCACCTGGTAGCTGGCTTTGAATGGCTGCCTTCCAACAATACCCGATTTACACTGGAAGGATTTTATAAAAAATACTCCAATTACCCAATCAGCATTCTGGATGGAATCAGTTTGGCCAATAAGGGGACAGAATTTGGAGCCGTAGGCAATGAACCGGTTGTGCAGGATGGTGAAGGAAAATCGTATGGCATTGAATTTTTTGCACAGCAAAAACTAAGCAAACGATTCTTTGGAGTGCTGAGTTATACTTTTTACCGTTCTGAGTTTACCGGACTGAATTCAGAATGGATACGATCCAGTTGGGATAACCGACATCTTCTGAGTTTTACCGCTGGATATAAACTCAACAGAAATTGGGAAATCGGATTAAAGTTACGATACCAGGGCGCTGCGCCTTATACGCCCTTCGACTTAACCGCCAGCCAATTGAATTATTTAACATTGGGAACTGGTGTATTTGATTTCAACCAAACCAATACATTGGAACTTCCAGCCTTTCATGCCAGTGATATCCGCATTGATAAAAAATGGAACCTGCGCCGGTTTACACTGGATCTGTACCTGGATATCCAGAACTGGTACAATTCAAAAAATCCGGGCATTCCACAATATACCTTCCAGCGAACTGCAGACAACAGTGGCTTCCAGACTACGGATGGTCAACCCATCCGGCAAAATGGAAGTAATGGCATCCCCGTGATACTGGCGAATAATGATGGGAGGTTACTGCCCACACTTGGGTTTATTGTGGAGTTTTGATGCAGGGGGGATTACTACTCCTTGCACCCCAATAGCTCACACAACTTACTCTGTAATTCTTCGCCGCGGAGGTTTTTGCCAATAATGATACCATTTGGGTCGATTAGCAGATTCTGCGGGATCGATTGAATTTTATATTGAAGTGCGACTGCATTTTGCCAATAGTTCAGGTCACTGACCTGGGTCCAGTCGAGTTTATCATCTTTGATTGCTTTCAACCATTTCTCCTTGTTATTATCAAGGGAAACTCCCAATACGGTGAAATTTTTGTTTTTAAACCGATCATGCGCCAAAACCACATTCGGGTTTTCCTGTCTGCAGGGTCCACACCAGCTGGCCCAGAAATCAATCAAAACATACTTGCCGCGGAAAGAAGACAAACTAACCGGCGTACCGGAAGGATCATTTTGTGTGAATTCTAGAGCAGGTGAACCTATCCGGCCAATCTTGCTGTCTGCAATTCTGGCTTCCAGAAAACGTCCATAAAAACTGGACTTTACCTCAGGTGTAAATCCTGCAAAACTTTTTTCAACAAGGTCAGGATTTTCAACTACCTGCATAATGGTTGCCCACATAAAGGGAGCCACTACCTGGTCCTTTTTTTCAGCTGCAAACTTTTCACCGGCTGCTGCAAGGTTGTCAACCAGCTGTCGATACAACTGCATCAAACTGTCAGTTACACCAGATTTGTTAGCAGCCTGAGAGAGTTCTGAATATTTTCTGAAATAGGGTTCGAATTGCTGTTGAAAAGTGATGAAACCATCATGCGCTACAGAACCCTCCAATTTTAGTTGCTGGATTGCATTGATATCTCCTGAGAGTTTCATTTTTTTATTTTCCAGGAATAGTAATCCTTTTTTATCGGAAGGCAGGAAGGAAATATTATACAACTTCACATCTGCAACAGCTCCATTCAATTTGAACTGGTTTTGCCTGGAAATACCCCTGGCCAGGGTATCCGATGGATTGTCGGGATCTGTAATGACAACAACAGATTTATCAGGGAGTCCGGTTATAGTTCCCTCAATCTGGAAGCCTTGCTGTGCAAAGCTTTCAACACCTCCAAATACAAGAGCTACTACAGAAGCTATACGGAATAACAAATTCATAAGAGTACTTTATTTTGCGTGACGATCCTTCAAAATATCAATCACATCCTGCAGCTTAAAACCTTTCGCATTCAGCAGAATGAGATAATGAAAAAGCAGATCTGCAGATTCATTTAAAAACAGGGCATCATTATCATCCTTGGCTTCAATCACCGTTTCTACTGCTTCCTCCCCTACTTTTTGAGCGATCTTATTCAAGCCTTTTGAGAAGAGTTTCGCAACATAAGAGGAATCGGGCGAAGCGTGTTTGCGCAAATCGATTATGTCTTCCAGATAAAAGAGAAAAT
>JALOMU010000469.1 GCA_025455285.1 Flavihumibacter sp. | reverse complement strand
ATCCAATAAAGAGGCGGACACAGCAAACTATTTGAAACGGTTGAGCGATTTAGATGTAGAAATTAAAATGGTACCCTCCGCTATTTCCATTTTGTCTGGTGCAGTTCGTACCGAAAATGTTTTCAGTCCCTTTTTAAATGATATCCATACCGGGTTGATTCCAGCCTGGCAACAGAATATCAAACGCATCACAGATATTTTCGTTTCATTGACAGGAATGTTGCTTTTGTCGCCTGTTTTTTTGTACGTAGCCATACGGGTTAAACTTTCTTCACCCGGACCAATCCTTTACCGACAGGAACGGATTGGTTATAAAGGCAAACCTTTCACCATGCTCAAGTTCAGATCCATGGTGGCAAATGCGGAGCAAAATGGTCCCGCCTTGTCCTCAACTTCCGACCCCCGCATTACTCCCTGGGGCCGTCATATGCGCAAATGGAGGCTGGATGAATTTCCTCAACTCTGGAATATCCTTCGTGGTGATATGAGCCTGGTTGGACCAAGAGCCGAAAGACAGTTCTATATTGATCAGATCATGCAACGCAATCCGTATTTTAAATATTTGCTGCATGTAAAACCCGGACTCACGTCCTGGGGCATGGTACAATTTGGGTATGCAGAAAATGTGGACGAAATGCTGGAACGAATGAAATACGACCTGCTCTATATTGAAAATATTTCTTTGGCACTTGATCTCAAAATCATGCTCTATACCATCCGGATCATTTTTGCAGGAAAAGGAAAATAACAACGAATGCACAAGCTGAAAAAAATATTCCTTTTACCTGTTTTGCTGGCTTGCCAGTTGCTTGGTTTTTCACAGGATTACTGGCAGCAACGCGTGGATCACACCATCGAAGCTGAGTTGGAGCCTACCTCACATACAGTATCTGCCCGGCAGGTGATTCATTATTTTAATAATAGTCCAGATACACTACACTATATCTACCTGCATATCTGGCCAAATGCCTATAAAAACGATCATACTGCCTTCAGTGAACAACTCCTGCGCAATAACCGCCTCGATTTTTATTTCAGCAAGGAAGAAGATCGCGGATATATCAACCGGCTGCAGTTTTCCGTAAATAACGAGTTGCTGGAATGGCAGGAAGATTCCCTTCACCAGGATTTTGGTAAACTCATGCTGTTGAATCCCCTGGTACCTGGTGAAGCGATAAAAATTATAAACAGCTTCCAGGTTAAACTTCCCCAGCTTTTTTCACGATCAGGGCATAAGAAGGGCTTTTATGCCATTACTCAGTGGTATCCCAAACCTGCTGTCTACGATACGAAGGGATGGCATCCCATGCCCTATCTGGATCAGGGTGAATTCTACAACGAATTCGGCAACTACCGGGTTCGCCTAACCGTACCTCAGGGTTATAGAATAGCAGCTACTGGTCAGCGTGAGTCAGGTTCAAGTTCCGAAAAGGAAGTAGTTGAATTCAGCCAGGACAACTGTACTGATTTTGCCTGGTTTGTATCGAAAGACTTTTTACTGCAGCAGGACACGTTACAACTCGCATCCGGAAAAATTATTAAGCTGCAATCCGCGGTATTAAAACAAAATGAATCCTATTGGGAGAATAGTCTGACCTATCTGAAGCGGGCTATTACTACCCGATCCACCTGGCTGGGTGAGTATCCCTATTCAACCATGACCATTGTAGATGGTTACCAGGGTGCCGGAGCCGGGGGTATGGAATACCCAACAATTACAGTATTGAACCAGCTTCGCGATCAGAAGGAACTGGATATCACAATTGCACATGAAACCGGTCATAATTGGTTCGCATTGTCCATTGCCAATAATGAAAGAAAAAGTCCCTGGCTGGATGAAGGGCTCAATAGCTTTTATGATAACCGATACAAAAAGCAATTCTATCCTGGAGGTTCTCCTGACGGTTTCCCGGCCAACAGATTCCCGGATAATTTATCTCTGGCACTGATTCAAGGACTGGAAAGCATTCACGCTGCTCAATCACCCGCCCTGCTATCGGAAGAATTGACTTCCATAAATTATGGATTGATGGTGTATGAGAAAACAGCCCTTCAACTGGAACAACTTGAAAAAAAGCTGGGCGCTGAAAGATTTGATGAGTTGATGCGTACTTACGTAAAGAAGCACTTGCACAGGCATGCAGACAGCAGTGATTTTGCAACCAGTTTCGCAGGTTCAACTCCTTTTCCAACCGATGATCCTTTACTGAATGCTATGATGGTTTACAGGTGGGGGCTTTTTTTCATAACTATCAGCTTCCGCTCAGCCGGTTTCGGTTCTTTCTTGCACCTACTTATGGAACGAACAGTAAGGAACCAGGTGGTATCGGACATATCAGTAAGCATTGGTTCAGCAAGGGTGAAAAAAATACTGCATTATCAATCCAAGAGTGGGTATTGGGTGCCTCGATGATGAAGGTGACCATGGACGCATTTCAGGCAGGCACTACGGATCTCCAGTTCAGTGTGCTGAAACTGGCTCCCTATCTGCGAATCAATTTTGCCCAACCGTCTGCGGTTTCTAAAAAAGAAAGCTTCCTTCAGTTTACC
>JALOMU010000468.1 GCA_025455285.1 Flavihumibacter sp. | reverse complement strand
CATCAACTCCTTATGGCAATACGATGACCCTCGAACTGGCTAAGGCGGCACTTAAAGGTGAAAAATTAGGCAAGGGATCTTTTACGGATATGCTTACCGTTAGTCTGTCCTCGCCTGATTATATTGGTCACTCCTTCGGCCCCAATTCTGTTGAAGTGGAAGATACCTATCTCCGCCTCGATAAAGACCTGGGTGATTTCTTTGATTTCCTTGATAAGGAAATCGGAAAAGGACAATACCTGTTTTTTATCTCAGCAGATCATGGTGTAGCCCACATTCCGGGTTATATGAAAGAACATAAAATACCGGCAGGTACTTTTGATGATGGCAAATACAGGGATACGCTGAATGCGATTCTCAAAGCAAAAACCGGTTATCCCAATATGGTGATTAGCATGTATAACTACCAGATTCACCTGAACAGACCAATGATGGATAGCCTGGATCTTGACCGCGAAGAACTGGTTGAAACTGTAATTCGTTTCATGGAAAAACAACCGGAAGTGATGCGCGTGTTTGATATTGCCGAACTGGAAGAAACAACCCTTCCGGCCAAAATCAAAACTATGATTGCTAATGGGTATACACCCGACCGCGGTGGTGATATTCAACTGGTTCTATACCCACAATATATAGATGGCGGTCCAACTGGCACCACCCACGGATTGTGGAATCCGTATGATTCGCATATACCCCTTGTTTGGTATGGTTGGAATATCAAACCAGGAAAATCAAATAAGGAAGTTTATATGACCGATATCGCACCTACCATTGCTGCTATGCTGCATATTCAGATGCCGAATGGAACAGTAGGTACGGTCATTGAAGCAATCAGACCTTGATAAGTTAAATCCTGAGGTAATCGGGTATATTATCCCGGACTGTTCAACAGTCCGGGATTTTTTTTGATATACATTGTAGATTCGCTCACCTACAAATCTTACACATATGAAAGAAATCTCCCGGTTTCGAAAGTTTTTATTGATGGTACTGTTCCTGGTTACACAACTCGGGACAGTGCTTGCGCAGCAATCAATGGATGCTGTATTGCCGCCTGACCCATCCGTAAAAATCGGAAAACTTCCTAATGGGTTGACCTATTATATACGGTCCAATAAAATGCCTGAAAATAAAGTGGAACTCCGCCTGGTAATTAATGCCGGATCCATCAATGAAGATGATGATCAGCTCGGACTTGCGCATATGGCTGAACACATGGCATTCAATGGAACCAAAAATTTCAAAAAGAATGAAATTGTTTCCTTCCTCCAGGATATCGGTGTGGGTTTTGGAAATGACCTGAATGCCTATACCAGTTTTGATGAAACGGTTTATATGCTGCCCATCCCAACCGACAAGCCTGGCAATCTTGAAAAAGGTTTCCAGGTGCTGGAAGACTGGGCACATCAGGTTACCTACCTGGATGAAGATATTGAAACCGAAAGAGCAATCATCCTGGAAGAGAGCCGCCTTGGTAAAGGCGCTCAGGATCGTATGATGCGGCAGATTTATCCTGCCTTATTCGCAGGCTCCAAATATGCAGTTCGACTCCCGATCGGATCGGAACAAGTCATCAAGTCCTTCAAACCGGATGTTATTCGTCGCTTCTATAAAGATTGGTATCGTCCTAATCTGATGGCTGTATTGGTGGTGGGTGATGTTGAGCCGGCAATGGCGGAACAATTGATCCGTAAACATTTTGAAGGATTAAAAAATCCGGCCAATGAAAGAAAGCGCGAAACGGTAAAAATTCCCGGATACCTGAAAGAAGAAGCAATTGTAGTAACCGACAAAGAAGCAACCGGTTATTCCATCACACTGAACTATCCGATTTCTTCTGCAGAAGAAGATAAGACCGTTGGAGGATATCGCCGCAACCTGGTTCGCCAGTTGTTTTCAAGTATGCTCAACCAGCGCCTGCAGGAACTGGCCCAGCAGGCCAATCCGCCCTTTGTTGGAGCAGGCGCAGGCTATGGTGCTTTTGTAAGAGGACATGAGAATTTCCGGGCTGTTGCAGTTGTTGGTACCGGCGATATCAAAAAAGGGCTGGAGGCACTAACAACAGAACTGGAGCGGGTAAATAAGTTTGGCTTCACAGCTTCCGAGCTGGATAGAGCAAAAAAATCCATGCTGAGCTCAATGGAGCGTTCTTATAACAACCGCGACAAAACAGAATCACAGGTATGGGTAGACGAATACGTACGCAACTTCCTTACTGGTGAAACTATTCCGGGAATCGAAAAGGAATTTGCCCTCGTGAAAGAACTGGTACCTGGTATCAGCCTGGAGGAACTGAATGCAACTGTAAAAAATGCATTGGCAAAAGTGCATTGGCAAAAGACAATCAACTGGTATATGTTACCGGTCCTGAACCAGATGCAAACACCAGTTTACCTGCACCAGCTGATTTGCTGGCAATCGTGAGTTCAGCTCCTTCTAAAAATATCACCGCCTATGAAGATAAAGCTGTAGCTAGTTCCTTATTAGCTGCTACTCCAAAAGCAGGCAAGGTGGTTAAAAAAGAGCTGGATAAAACGATGGGCACTACCAAACTTACCCTGAGTAATGGGGTGATGGTTACCCTCAAACAAACTTCTTTTAAAAACGATCAGATCTTATTGGGTGCAACCAGAAACGGGGGCAGGAATTATTATGGTGCAGCCGACAAATACAATGCTCAGTTTGCTGTGCAGGTAGTTTCTTCCATGGGGGTGGGCGAATTCAGTCCCACCGATCTGAAAAAAGCATTGGCTGGTAAAACAGTCAACCTGGCTCCCTCCATTGGAGAAGTTTCAGATGGTTTCAACGGATCTTCTGGAAACAAGGATATCGAAACTTTATTACAACTGGTTCACCTGCAAGTGACCCAACCCAGGAAAGATACTGCGCTGTTTCGTTCCTTTATTCAGCGATCTGTTGCTCAATACGCAGCTCTATCTGCAAATCCGCAGGCAGCCTTC
>JALOMU010000467.1 GCA_025455285.1 Flavihumibacter sp. | reverse complement strand
AACTGCTTATGGTTTGTCTTCAGGTGTAGTTACCAATAATATGCAACACGCGATCCGGTTTGTCAAAGAATTGCGCATGGGTACGGTGAACATCAATGAGGTGCCTGGCTATCGTATAGAGTCATCTCCCTTCGGTGGTGTAAAGGATTCCGGTCTTGGTATTAAAGAAGGTGTAATTGAAGCAATGAAATGTTTCAGCTATGTGAAAACTTATTCCTTACCCTGGTAAAACTTGACATGCAGGCACTCACCCGTAAATTAGAAAGTTCCAAGTTCTTATTCATTGCCTGGTCGATGATAGCGGCTTTCGGTGCCTATTTCTGTGTATATGCCTTTCGCAAACCCTTTAATGCAGGTACCTATGCCGGACTGGAATGGATGGGCATGAATTATAAAGCGGTACTGATCATTGCACAGGTATTGGGTTATATGCTGAGTAAGTTTATCGGGATCAAAGTGATTTCAGAGCTTACCGCTTCCAAGCGGATAGTCCTGATCATTAGCCTGATCCTGATTGCTGAAATCAGCCTGGTAGCATTCGGACTGGTACCTGCACCCTATAATTTCATCTTTTTGTTTTTTAATGGATTGCCCCTGGGCATGGTATGGGGCATCGTATTCAGCTACCTGGAAGGAAGGCGTTTTACCGAAACACTGGGAATGGGGCTGAGCATCAGTCTGATTGTTTCTTCCGGTATCCTGAAGACGATTTACCTGTTCATTGCCAAACTGTTTCCGGGGATTTCTGAATTCTGGATGCCTGCATTTATTGGTGCTATTTTCCTGCCATTGTTTTTATTTTTTGTCTGGATGTTATCACGCATACCGCCTCCCTCTGATACCGATAAGTTATTGCGGGTAGAGCGGCTCCCCATGACACAGGAAGACAAAAGAAAAGTAGTGCGCGAGTTAGGATGGGGCATTGGTTCGATGGTAGCTTTGTATTCTTTGCTGGCAACCCTGCGTGATTTCCGGGATAATTTTTCTGTTGAGATCTGGGAGGAAATTCAACCCAGCAGGGATATCACGGTGTTCAGTCAGACAGAATTGGTAACCGGTGCCGTGGTTATACTGGTGGTAGGTTCTCTTTCTTTTTTCCGGAGTAATATCAAGGGGTTTTGGTTCACCTTGCAGTTAATGGGATTTGGGATCCTGTTAAGCGGACTTTCCTCCCTCTTGTTTCAGTACAAACTGATTGAACCTTATTGGTGGATGCTCTTATTGGGGATGGGACTTTTTCTAGCCTATATCCCCATACAGGTGGCTGTTTTTGAACGAATCATCGCCTTATTTAAACTGAAAGCCAATGCAGGATTTTTCATTTATATCTGTGATTCCATTGGCTACCTGGGAAGTGTGGGATTACTCTTGTACAAACAATTCTTCATGCGCGATCTGCAATGGAGTAAGGTGTTGTTGAACTTCAGTTATTTCACTACGCTGTTTTGTATCGCGCTCTTGTTGTTACTCTCGTTTTTCTTCAATCGCAACTGGGGATACAGTCGCCGGTTGCAAAAAAATTACAGGACTTTTCAATTTATTAAACTGAATAAAAATGGCTGATAAATTATTATTTACACCCGGACCGCTATCTACTTCTCCAACTGTAAAAGAAGCCATGTTGCATGATCTGGGATCAAGAGATGATGCATTCATTGCAGTGGTAAAAGAAATCCGCTCAGAATTACTGCGACTGGGCGGTGTTTCGCAGCAGGAGGGATATGAAACCGTATTGATGCAGGGTTCCGGAACATTTGGTGTAGAGTCGGTGATCAGCTCTGTAGTTGGTAAAAATGATCAATTACTGGTATTGGTAAATGGTGCTTATGGTGAACGCATTGTGAAAATGGCCAAAGTGCATGGTATTACACATATTGTGAAAACCTTTCCGGAAAATGAGATTGTAACTCCGCATACGGTGCAGGAAGTATTGTCGCAGCACCCAGACATCACGCATGTTGCCTGTATTCATAGTGAAACCACTACCGGACTCTTTAATCCGATTACTGAAATTGGTGCGATCTGTAAGCAGGCCGGTAAAGTGTTTATCGTGGATGCCATGAGTAGCTTTGGCGGTGTTCAAATGGATATCCAAGCCATGCAGATTGATTTTTTGGTTTCTTCTTCGAATAAATGCATTGAAGGGGTACCGGGATTCTCTTTTGTACTGTGTAAAAAATCAGAACTGGTGAAATCACATGGCCAGGCCAGGAGTCTGAGCCTGGATCTGTATGATCAGTGGAATGGGTTGGAGAAAAATGGACAGTTTAGGTTTACGCCTCCCACCCATAGTTTGCTGGCTTTTCGGCAGGCGATCCGGGAACTGGATTCAGAAGGTGGAATTGTTGCACGTGAAGCCAGGTACAAGAAAAACAAAGCTATGCTGGATGCCGGCATGCAGGCGATGGGTTTCAAGTATTACCTGGAGCACGATATACAGGGACATATTATCAGTTCTTTTTTGTACCCGCAGGATCCGAACTTTGATTTCATGAAATTTTACCAGGCATTGAGTGATCGCGGACTGGTAATCTACCCGGGCAAACTCAGCCTGATGGATGCCTTCCGGATAGGCAATATTGGTTATATATTCCTGAAAGACATTGAGGCCCTGCTCAAGGCAATAAAAGAAGTACTAACGGAAATGAATGTACGCTTGTAACAAAAAGGCTGCCGGTTTAAGGGCAGCCTTTTTTGTAAACTGAAAACAACTATGGAGCAGTAACCAGCTGAACAGCAGCTGCTGTAGCTGGTGGATTTATGTCGAAGGGTTCAGAAGAGGAGCGTGGTACCGGTGCGTTACTGAATAATTTCAGGGGCAATGCTTTCACGGATTCGACACTCAGGATTTTTACTTTTACAACAGGTAAGGAACCACTGGATCCATCAGTACGTTTGGTTACCTGTTCAACTTTTAATGCTACCATGCCCAGGTTAGCGCCTTGCAGATTTCCATTGAGCGGACCATAATTTGTACTGATATCACTGTCATACACAACCGCTAATACAGTTTGTCCGATTAACATTTTTAAACCTGTTGCTCTAAGAGGTGTAACATTCGGGATTTTGTCCAGCAATACCTCGCGATCATCGTTGCCACCTCCAAGTCCGGGTCCGGCTTTGAGGAAATTTTGTGATCCGTTGCTGGTGGGTCCGGCTGCTTTCCAGCTATCGGGAATGGTTTTCAGTGCATGCCAGCCTTCATCCCCAACTTCTCCGGTATAGAGATTGATGGATTTGCCCACATTGCTTTGGAAATATCGCAGGGTGGTTCTTTGTCCGACTGTTGCAATCTGATCGTTTACGTCTCTTTCGGAAAAATTATTGGGTGGGTTGCCGTTGTCGATGCTTTCCTCATCAATCACTAAAAGAATAGCAGAGGATCCATTGCCTGTGGAGGAATTGTTGCCTCTATCTCCTGAACCGTTTAACACTTCATCGAGCGGAGTCCATTCTTCTTTTTGACAACTGCTGAAAAGGAAAGTTCCCGCGAATGCGATGGCTATCAGGGAGATTGGTTTTTTACAAAGTAGTCTCATATCGGTAAATTTTGAAGAAATACAATTGGTTTACTTACTATTTGCCGATAGAGAATAAAATGTAACCACAGTTTAATAAATAGGTATATTAGGAATAATATTACTGCCATGAGATTTCGGAAAATTTTTGTTTTAGCTGTCCTTCTTTTTTGCCTGGGTAAACTAAGTTCCTGCGGAGATGCGGCAGCACCGGAAGCTGGTCAGGTGCCTTCTGTTTATGATGATGAATGATCCCAATGGGATGGTATATTTCAATGGGGTTTATCATCTCTTCTTTCAGCATTACCCGGATAGTACGGTATGGGGACCTATGCATTGGGGCCATGCTACCAGTACAGATCTGGTGCATTGGGAAGAACAGCCCATCAAACTTTTTCCGGATAGCCTGGGCTGGATTTTTTCCGGCAGTGCGGTCTATGATCAGCAGAATACTTCGGGATTAGGAAAAGATGGGGCGGGACCACTGGTTGCTATTTTCACTCATCATTCTTCAGATCGGGAAAAAGCCCAGGGCAAAGATTTTCAGTATCAAAGTCTGGCCTACAGCAATGATGAAGGTAAAACCTGGACCAAATACGAGGGCAACCCGGTACTGCGAAAACCGGAGGGTACTGATTTCCGGGATCCCAAAGTTTTTTGGATGGAGGGAGTAAACAAATGGATCATGACCCTGGCAGTGAAGGATCATATCGAATTTTACTCCTCGCCGGATCTTAAAAGCTGGAGCTATGAATCATCTTTTGGTGCGGATAAAGGTGCGCATGGTGGCGTTTGGGAATGTCCGGATCTGGTTTCATTTCCGGTAGATGGGAAAGAAAAATGGGTATTAATCGTAAACATGAATCCGGGGGCACCCAATGGAGGATCCGGTACCCAATATTTTGTGGGAGATTTT
>JALOMU010000466.1 GCA_025455285.1 Flavihumibacter sp. | reverse complement strand
AATGCCGTAGTAATGAGCTGGCGTGGGGAAGCAGGTGGAATAGAAGCTGCGAAGCAACGGCATGATGTGATTATGACACCCAACAATTATGTTTATTTTGATTATTTCCAGGGAAAACCGGCATTGGAGCCGATGGCGATTGGTGGTTACCTGACCTTGCAGACTGTATATTCCTATGAGCCACTTCCGGCATCGTTAACAGCTGAGGAGGCGAAACATATCAAAGGGGTGCAGGCAAATGTGTGGACAGAGTATATAGCAAGTGCTGATAAGGTGGAGTATATGAGTCTGCCAAGAATGGCGGCGATTGCGGATATTGCCTGGACAACCCAACCCAAAGACTGGAACGATTTTACCAAAAGACTGGAAGCACAATATGATCGCTATCGGTTTTGGAAGTATAATGCCGCGCAGAGTGCCTACAATGTAAAGCAGTCGGTAGTAATTGATAGTGATCAGGGAAAAGCTACCGTAAGTTTCAGTACGGATAGTTATCAGCCGGAGATTTATTTCACGCTGGATGGATCAGAACCTACTACCAAATCTACCCTGTATAAAAAGCCCTTTGATGTAAGGCGTTCTGTAACGGTGAAAGCTGCCTGTTTCAAAAATGGTAAACAGGTAGGAAAGACAACTATTCAACAGATCGTGCTTTGATGATAAAGCTGTTCGTTTATACGGTTGCGTTAGTTGTTCTATTGTTTTGCGGAAAGGCGGTGCTTGCACAGCAAATGAAAGATCGACCGAATGTGCTGATCATTTATACAGATGATTTGGGATATGGAGATTTGAGCTGTTACGGGGCCGCAAAATTGAATACACCCAATATTGATAAACTGGCAAAACAGGGACTGCGGTTTACCAGGGCATATACCACATCAGCCACCTGTACTCCATCGAGGTATGCGTTGATGACAGGGCAGTATCCCTGGAGAAAATCGGGAACAGGGGTACTGCCGGGGGATGCTGCATTAATCGTACCAACGGATAAAATCAGTTTACCAAAAGTGTTTAAGCAATCGGGTTACAGAACAGGGATTGTTGGAAAGTGGCATTTGGGATTGGGAACTGCAGTAGCCAAGGACTGGAATGGAGACATCAAACCGGGACCGAATGAAGTGGGCTTTGATTATTCCTTTATTTTTCCCGCAACAGCGGATAGAGTGCCCACCGTGTTTGTGGAGAATCATCGAGTAGTGGCGCTGGATCCTGCTGATCCGATTGAAGTAAACTATAAAGAAAAAATCGGGGATGAACCTACCGGTAAGGAGCAGCCGCAGTTGCTGAAGATGAAAGCGTCACCGAATCACGGGCATGATCAAACGATTGTTAATGGGATAGGCAGGATCGGTTATATGAAAGGGGGCAAAACTGCGAGGTGGACGGATGAGGAAATGCCCCTGACCTTTCTTTCAAAAGCAAAGGAATTTATAGGGGTAGATTCAAAGGAGCCTTTTTTCCTGTTTTATTCCCTGACGGAACCACATGTGCCAAGGATGCCTTCTACGATGTTTAAGGGAAAGAGTGGCCTAGGATTCAGGGGTGATGCCATCCTGCAAATCGACTGGGCAGTGGGTGAAATCCTGAAGGTATTGGAGCAATCGGGACAGGCGGATAATACCCTGATTATTTTTTCGAGTGATAACGGTCCGGTGCTGGATGATGGCTATGAAGATGGCGCAGTAACTCAATTGAATGGGCATAGGCCAGCAGGAGTATTAAGAGGAGGTAAGTATAGCATATTTGAAGCGGGTACAAGGGTGCCTTTTATTGTATATCATCCAAAACTGGTGAAGCCTGGCAGGAGTGATGCTATGATGAGCCAGGTAGATCTGCTGGCCTCCTTTGCGAATTTCCTGGGCGTTAAATTAACTGCAGGAGATGCGCAGGATTCTCAAAATCAGTGGGCTGCATTGAGTGGTCGTTCTGCAAAAGGAAGAGCCTCACTGGTTTTACAGGGGGCCAGTTATGCCCTGGTGCAGGATAACTGGAAATACATTGCGCCTTCAAAAGGTCCGGCAGTATATCAGTTAACCAATATTGAATCGGGGCATTCGGATCAGGCGCAGTTGTATGATTTGTCGGCTGATCCCGGGGAGCGTGTTAACCTGGCGCAAAAATTCCCGGAGAGAGTCAAAGAACTTGCAGCAGCATTGAAATGGCTAACTGCAGGGAATGGTAAGCAATGACTATTGTACCGTTGCACCTCCTAAACTGGCCCAACAATACAAAACTCAGGAATAAAAAATACCTGTTCATTTTTCGGTGGCAGAACTGTCTGCGGTGGTGTTCTTTTGTATGCTTAAATTTAATACATGGCCAACGCACTCACCGATGATCCTGGTTGAGAAGGACCCGGATTTTGAAGGGATTTTTATCACGGGTGTGAAAACGACCGGAATATTTTGTCGTCCTACCTGTACGGCGCGCAAACCCAAGCGCGAGAATGTGGAATTTTTTCCTGGGGTAAAGGATGCCATAGCAGCAGGGTATCGGCCCTGTAAAGTTTGCCGGCCCATGGAGCAACCGGAAGCAACACCTGAAGCCATCCGGCAATTAATAAGGGAGCTGGAAAAGGATCCTTCCATCCGGTTAAAAGATTATGATTTGAGGCAGAAAGGTTTTGAACCAGCTACTCTTCGTCGCTGGTTTCTCAAGCAGCATGGCATGAGTTTTCATGCCTTTCAGCGGATGCTGCGGATCAACAGTGCTTTCAAAAAAATTCAGCAAGGAGAATCAGTAACAGGAGCAGCCTTTGATGCAGGGTATGAATCCAATAGCGGCTTTGTAGAAGGATTTCGTTCGATCTTTGGGGTATCACCCTCCAAAACAAAAAATGCGGGTATGATAGACTGTAAGCGAATGGAAACACCATTGGGTACCATGCTGGCATGTGCTACCAGCAAAGGAATCTGTCTGCTTGAATTTTCAGATAGAAGAATGCTGGAGACAGAACTGGTGTTTTTATCAAAGCGATTGAATGCAACCATTGTGCAGGGTGCTAATCCCCATTTTGAATTGCTGGAAAAAGAACTTGCGGCTTATTTTGAAGGGAAATTGAAGGAGTTTAGCACACCCATTGATCTGATTGGAAGTCCGTTTCAACTCGAAGTATGGAATCAGTTGCTGACGATCCCTTTTGGCAAAACCCGGTCTTATAGAGAGCAGGCGGATGCTTTGGGAAAGCCATTGGCGATAAGAGCAGTTGCGAATGCGAATGGATTGAACAAGATAAGTATTATCGTGCCCTGCCATCTGGTAATTGGTTCGGATGGAAGTTTAACAGGCTATGGTGGCGGATT
>JALOMU010000465.1 GCA_025455285.1 Flavihumibacter sp. | reverse complement strand
TCCCGAATTCAACATGCCAATCCAGAGATTCAGGTTGCTGTCTTCAAATATGGTAAACACATTGTTGGCCGCCAGGGAATTCGGGTCCTGCTCATTGTGACGGTAATGCGTAAACGATTTGCCATCAAAACAGTCCATCCCGCCCTGGTAAGTTCCAATCCATAATTTATCCTGGTGATCCAGGTAGAGTGTAACAATTACATCATTGCTTAAGGAGTTTGGGTTTGCCGGTTGGTGCCTGAATTGCCGGAAACTGTTTTGCTGCCGATCGTAATAAATCAGGCCACCTCCATTGGAGCCGATCCAGAGATTTCCTTTTTTATCTTCTACAAAGGCATTGATATCTTCAAATGGCAAACTATTCCGGTTGGCAGGTTGATGGCGCACAAGAGGAAACTGCAAACTATTGGGGTCGTAATAAGAGATTCCTTTTTTGTAGGTGCCTAACCAAACAATGCCTTGATCATCCGGATACACTGCATAGAGTGCATTTTCTGCGATATAACCAGGGTCACCTTCTTTTGATTTCAAGACCTGTACAGCAGCGCGGTCTGCACTAATAATATTCACTCCTCCATGATCGGTGATGATCCAGATTTGTCCGGATGCATCCTGTGCAACTCCGGTAATGGTATTACTGCTGAGTGCAAGAGGAGTTGATTTTTCATGATACTGATGAATGGAATTACGTGCTGGATTGTAATGATAAACACCTTCTGAATTGTTTCTATGATAAATCCAGATTTCGTCCTGTTTATCAATGAACATAGAAAAGCCTAGTATTGGTTTGATGGATTGCTTTTGTATGATCCGGGTTTGCACCAATACTTTATCCTGATCCACATCATATTTTTCCAATAATCCATTGTACCTCACCAGCCAGAGGTATTTCTTTGAATCCAGTGCCGCGCAGGTAATAGGATTCGGTATTCCTTTTTGAATTCGGGTGGTGCGAAGCTGTTTGGGTTTTCCTTTATCTGAAACCTTGTACACGCCTGCATCTGCATAGATAAAATAATAATCCTGCTGTTGTTTGATGATGGTTACTAATCCATCTGCCGGCAATCCTCTTGAAAGCAGGTAGCGATCCGAACGCCTGGAAAATTTTTCAGTGAAGGGGTCGTAGATATTCCAGGTACTTTGAGTGCGGATCCAGATTGTTCGTTCCGGACCTTCCACTATTGTTGATACATGATCATCCTGGATGGTAGTGCTGTCTTCTTCTCTGTGGCGATAGTTTTTGAATCCATAGCCATCGTAGCGATTGAGTCCCGACATAGTACCAAACCACATGAAGCCCCGTTCATCCTTGAAAATACAGTTAACCTGGTTATTCGATAAGCCGTGTGAAATATTGAGTTGTGCGAAGCGAAATTCAGTCGCCTGACCATTCATAATAAATGGCAATAGTAATGCAACGAATAAGGCAAGCAGGCGACTCATGTCAGCAGTTATAGTTAGGGACCATTAATATAATGTAATTTTCAGATTGCAAGCAGCGGTATCAAAAAACAACCTGATTTTATCAAAATAATACTTTTATGAGCAAGGAAACTTCAGCACGTTTATGCATTCTTTACATCGCGATGAGTTTGGATGGGTATATCGCAGGTAAGGACGACAATCTTGATTTTTTAAGCAAAGTAGAATTAGCAGGAGAAGATTATGGGTATACTGCATTTCAACACCAGGTAGATACCCTGATCTGGGGCAGACGTACCTATGATAAAGTGCTAAGTTTTGGGGGAGACTTCCATCATCGCGACAAAAAATGTTACGTGATATCAACAACGCGCACGGGGTCAGATGAGAACGTTGAATTTGTAGCAGACCCGGTGGAACTGGTGCGTTCCTTGAAAGCATCACCGGGGAAACATATTTACTGTGATGGAGGCGGGGGAGTCGTAGCAGCTTTATTATCCGCGAAATTGATTGATCGGTTGATCATTTCCGTTATACCGCATTTGGTAGGTTAAAATTGTTTAAGAATCGGGTAAGAGTTCGTTAGGTTGGGTTGACGGAGGCGGAGGGGATTCTGTATATTTAAGGTATGGATCGCAGAAAATTTGTAAAAAACAGCTCCCTTGCCATGGCAGGATTAATGATCAACCCGATTGATGGCCTTAGCCAGGAACCCCGTTTCGGGCATGGTCCCAAGCGTTATAAGATTGATACCCGCTGGAGTCAGGCGGATGTGTCTAAAACCCCCGTGAATGATTGTCATGAAATGGTGCAGGACGCCAAGGGGCGTATCATTCTGCTAACGAATGAAACAAAGAACAATGTGATGATCTATGATAAGGTTGGGAAACTGCTCAGTTACTGGGGCACTACCTATCCCGGCGCACATGGTTTAACGCTCTTTAATGAGAATGGTACCGATGTGTTGTTTATCTGTGATAATAATCGTCACCAGGTGATTAAAACTACTGTTGATGGCCGGGAACTGATGGTACTGGATTATCCCAAAGAAGCGGGGATTTACAGCAAGGCGGAAGAGTATGTACCTACAGAAACAACCATCGCGCCCAATGGAGATATTTATGTAGCGGATGGCTATGGCAAGGATTATATCCTGCATTACGATGCCAAAGGGAAATTCCTGGGTTATTTCGGTGGACGAGGAGCAGAGTCCAAACACCTGAAGAATGCACACGGTGTTTGTTTTGATAACCGCGATAAAAAGAATCCCTGCCTGATTGTTACTTCGCGCGAAGAAAATGCTTTCAAGCGCTATGATCTGAAAGGAAATTATCTCAATACGATTGCCTTGCCAGGTGCCTGGGTTTGTCGCCCTGTTGTGAAAGGCGATTATCTCTACGCAGCGGTGCTGCAATCAAGTGATCGTCCCTGGCAGTCCTCCGGTTTTATCACCATTCTCGATAAGAACAATAAAGTGGTATCTAACCCCGGTGGAAATGAACCAGTTTACAAGAATGGGGTATTACAACCGCTCACGCAGTTGAATCCACTCTTTGCTTATCCCCATGATGTTTGTGTGGATGATGAAGAGAATATCTATGTAGCGCAGTGGAATTCGCGTAAAGTGTATCCTTATAAATTAACTCCGGTAGTCTGATAAAATACCCGTCGGGTAGCGTAAAGCTACCCGACGGGTATTTTCATATCTCCGCCAACACCTTTTCTCCCATTGCTGCAGTACCAAGGATTTTCTCCTTCGGTGTACTTGCATCCGCAATATCTCCGGTGCGATAACCTGCTTTCAATACCTTATCTACTGCATTGATCACTGCTTCTGATTCTGCTTTCATTCCAAAGGAAATATCCAGCAGCAAGGCAGCAGAGAGAATAGAAGCCAGCGGATTCGCAACTCCTTTTCCTGTAATATCATGCGCAGATCCATGAATGGGTTCATATACACCAGTACCATCACCAATAGAGGCGCTGGCCAGCATGCCCATGGAACCTGCGATTTGTGAAGCTTCATCCGTCAGAATATCACCAAACAAATTGGCTGTAACCACCACATCAAAACGACGCGGATCCTTAATCAGCAACATGGCTGTTGCATCCACGAATTGGTGTTCTACTTCGACATCGGGATAATCCTGTGCCACTTTCTGCACTACTTCTCTCCAGAGGCGGGAAGTTTCGAGTACGTTGGCTTTATCTACCGAACATAATTTTTTGCGACGTGTACGTGCTGCATCAAATGCTTTGCGTGCAATGCGTTCTACTTCATAGCGACTGTATTCCGCCAGATCATAGGCTGTATCACCATTATTCTTGCGACCTTTTTCACCAAAATAAATATCTCCTGTCAGTTCCCGGAAGAAGAGGATATCTGCTCCACGAAGGATCTCTGGCTTGATGCTGGAAGCATCCAGTAATTCATCAAATAATTTGATCGGGCGAAGGTTGGCATACAAGCCCAGTTCCTTGCGCATTTTCAGCAATCCCTGCTCCGGACGCACTTTTGCAGAGGGATCATTGTCGTATTTAGGATGCCCTACTGCGCCGAATAATACGGCATCGGAGGCTTTCATTTTAGCGAGTGATTCATCCGGCAATGCCTGCCCGGTTGCTTCAATGGCTACATGCCCGATCAGCGCTTCATCATAGGTAAAACTGTGTCCGAATTTGGCCGCGATGGCATCCAATACCTGTTTGCCTACTGCTGTCACTTCCTGTCCGATGCCATCTCCGGGCACCACTAAAATCTTTTTATTCGCCATTGATTGAACCACCGGGAGGAATCCGAACGGCATAATCGGTCAGCACCGGCAGCTCGATTTTTTTTTGCTTGTAAATTTTTTTGAGGGCATTCATGAAGGCATCGTACTGTCCATCGCCCTGTGCCTGCTCTTCATGCAATTCACCTGCAATATTTATTTTGATGGTAACCGAAGGGTTCAGGTTTTTAGCATGTACCAGTGCATAATTTTCGATGCGCACTTTATCTTCTATGGTATTACTGTCAAGCACATCCGAAATGATATAGGGCAGGTCTGCCTGCGTTACCACTTCCTTGCGATCACCTAATTCAATGATACGCTGCGTTACTTTTTTCAGGTCCTGATCGGATAACTGGATACCCAGTTGCGCCAGG
>JALOMU010000029.1 GCA_025455285.1 Flavihumibacter sp. | reverse complement strand
TGACAGACTCATTGGCCTATGGATATAATCGTGCTAAACTGGCCTGGTATAATATTGAACCCAACCTGCAGGATCGCAGGGCACCGAATAACCCGCTGACTTCCTTTTTTCCGAATGATTATTTCCTGGATCCCAAGATCCGCGCGGTAACACAAAACCAATTATTCCCTGCGCGAACTCCTGATTTTGGAACCGCCCAATTGATCACTTTCGACCTGGCTTATTATCCAAGAGATCGTGGTCCGTATAACTTTGATGCAAGACCCGGAAGCGTCAGTGCCAATGGAAAACTGCTCAACCCCGAACAACGATGGGGTGGTATCATGCGCGGGCTGGACCAGGTGGATTTTGAAACCGGTAACGTGGAGTTTATTGAATTCTGGATGCAGGATCCTTTCCTGGATAACCCCAACAGCAATGGTGGACAACTTTATTTCAACCTGGGTAATATTTCTGAAGATGTGCTGCGCGATGGTCGTCGTTTCTTTGAGAATGGTTTACCAACCCCTAACATCCAGGCAACTGTAGACTCAAGTGGTACCTGGGGAAATACACCGAACAACCCGATCCAGGTGACAACAGCATTCAGCAATGATCCAACTGACCGCCCTTTCCAGGATGTGGGTTTCGATGGATTGGATGATGATGCGGAGCGCAGAAAGTTCAATGCTTACCTGAATCAGCTGGCTGCTAATTTTGGAACCAACTCGCCTGCGTATCAAGAGGCATTGGCGGATCCTGCGAATGACAACTTCCGCAATTACCGGGATGAATTTTACAATAACCCCGGGGGAGATATTCTGGCCCGATATAAGAATATCAATAATCCCCATGGCAACTCACCCATCGCGGCAGCGAATTCAACAATAACAACTGCTTTCACTTTGTATCCGGATCAGGAAGACCTGAACCGCGATAACACCCTAAATGAGCTGGAAGAATATTTTCAGTATCGCGTGAACCTGCGTCCGCAGGACCTGGTAGTGGGACAAAACTATATCACGGATGAACGCATCATTGCAGGAGAAGGCCCACAACGGAAATGGTATCTCTTCCGGATTCCAATTGCGGAGTATGAGCAGAAAGTGGGAAATATTCCGGACTTTAAATCGATTCGTTTTATCCGGATGTTCCTGACCGGATTTGAAGATTCAGTAGTTACGCGTTTTGCCAAATTGGAGCTGGTGCGCAACCAATGGCGCCGGTTTGCTTTTGAACTAGATACTACAGGAACCTATAAACCACTGCCAGCAAATTCGCCTACCGAATTCAACGTGCTGGCTGTGAATGTGGAAGAGAATGGTTCCCGTCAACCAGTGAACTACCTGATCCCTCCTGGCATTCTGCGTGTACAACAATTAAGCAATAACAACGTAAACATCCTGCAGAACGAACAGGCCATGAGTATGAAGTTCTGCAATCTTCCCAGCAGAGATGGTCGCGGGGTATTCAAAACAATGAACCTGGATTTGCGTCAGTATGGTGAGTTGAAAATGTTTGTGCATGCGGAAAGTGTGGTTGGATCACCTGCCGTACAGGATAATGCTCTTTCTGCTGTAATTAGGATAGGTAATGATTTCGTAGGCAACTATTATGAAATTCGCATACCCCTTAAGGTTACACCTTTCGGACGTTATACAGATTCACAAGCGGATATAGTTTGGCCGCAACAAAACGAATTGAACTTATCCATTCAGCGATTGATCAACCTGAAGCTGAGCAGAAATAATTCCACGCAGAACAATCTCTATTATTCTGAAACAGATGAGGATGGAAAAACCTATGCCATCTTTGGTAACCCCAACCTGGGTGAAGTGAGAGGTATGTTCATGGGAATTGTTAACAACTCCGGAGCTCCTGTATGTTCCGAGGTTTGGTTCAACGAATTGCGTTTATCATCACTGGATGAGAGTGGCGGTTGGGCTGCTACCGGCCGGGTTGATATCAAACTGGCGGATCTGGGAACCGTTTCCTTGTCTGCTGCTGCACGCAGCATCGGATTTGGTAACCTGGAGCAGAGAGTAAATGAAAGGAGTCGCGAAAACTTTACCCAGTTTGATGCAGCTACCAACCTGGAGTTGGGTAAACTGCTTCCTGAAAAAGCAGGCATGAGTATTCCGGTATATGCGGGCTATTCTCAAACTGTATTGACGCCTGAATATGATCCCTACGATCTGGATGTAAAGCTGAAAGACAAACTGGATGCTGCCAGTGGCTCCGACCGGGATTCTATCCGCCAGGATGCTGTAGATGTAACTACAACTAAAACTGTCAATTTTACCAATGTTCGAAAACTGAATACTTCTGGTAAAAAACAGAAGGTATACAGTGTGGAGAATTTTGATGTGAGTTATTCCTATACCAAAGTGGAACGTTTCAGTCCCTTGATTGAATCAGAAGAGATGGCCAAACATCGTGCGGGATTGGGTTACAATTATGTTGGCACTCCTAAATACTGGGAGCCCTTCAAGAAAAAGTTCAAGGGACCATCCAAATGGTACGATCTCGTGAAAGAGTTTAACCTGAACTATGCGCCTTCTTTGTTAAGTTTCAGGGCAGATGTGAATCGTCAGTTTGGAGCCATTCGTCCGCGTAATGTGGGAGGGCCAAAAGGCATCATTCCTGAAACCTACGACAAGTACTTCACCTTTGATCGTTATTATAATTTACGCTGGGATCTGACCCGTTCTCTGAATATTGATTTTACTGCGGTCAACCGGGCAAGGGTAGACGAAGATTCAGGCAGGCTTGATCAGCGAGAACGCAGGAGGATGTGGCAGCTTTTCTGGAGAGGCGGACGTAATACCACATACGATCAGTCGGCCAATATTACCTATACTTTACCAACTACAAAGGTTCCCCTGCTCGACTGGACTACAGTGAGAGTTGGTTATACCGCCCGTTACAACTGGCTGACAGCTTCGCAGGATGAGTTTGCCAAGAGCCTGGGGAATTTTATTTCGAATGGCCAGGAGAAAAACATGGCGGCAGAACTGGATTTCACGAGGTTGTATGCAAAATCAAGGTGGTTGCGTGCCATCGACTGGGATGCTCCAAAACCGGATAAATCAGCAACTAAACCTGCTCCGGATACGGTTCGTACCAAACGAGGAAAATTGAAAATCAAGAGGGATCCAAATGATTTACCGGAGATAGGAACTGTGGTGAAAATTGTAGGAAGAATTATCACTTCAGTGAAACGGGTAAGTGTGCAATACAGTGAAACAGGATCCACTTCACTGGCGGGTTATACAGACAGTACCAAATTCCTGGGCATGAATACACGTTCCACTGCGCCGGGTTGGGGATTTGTTTTTGGTAAACAACCGGATACTTCCTTCATCAATGATTTCGCGCGAAGGGGACTCATCACCAATAACCCCTTATTAAACAACCTGAACCGGCAGGACTTCAACCAACGGTTAAGTATAACCGCACAATTGATGCCGGTACGGGATCTGATGATTGACCTGAACCTGGATAAGTCTTTCGGAAAGAATTATTCCGAATTATACAAGGATACTGTGGGTAATGGAAGTTTTGCAAGACTGAGTCCCTATGTAGCAGGTTCCTTTAACGTGAGTTATATTTCCTATCAGACCCTGTTTGGTAAATTCCAGCCCAATGAGGTAACGGAAACCTTTAAACGCTTCCAGGAGAACCGGATCATTCTGAGTGAGCGGAATGCAACCAAGAATCCTTACTGGCAGCAATTGGATGCTACAGAACAGTTTCTTTCCGATGGATTCTACAGGGGGTATAGTCGCTATGCCCAGGATGTATTGATTCCTTCCTTCATTGCAGCTTATACTAATAAGGATCCGAGATCTGTTTCTTTGATTGAACAGGATAACAGCAGTGTGCGATCCAATCCTTTCCGCAATATTCTGCCCAAGCCCAACTGGCGGGTAACCTATACCGGACTCACGAGGATACCGGGGTTGGACAAAACATTTACCAATGTAACACTGACGCATGCGTATAACAGTAACCTCAGCATGAACAGTTTCAATAATAACCTGCTCTTTGCGGATCCGCTGGCATTGAATGCGCCTGGGTTCATTGATACAGCCACCGGTAATTTCTATCCTTATTTCCTGGTGCCGAATATTTCTATTTCCGAGGCCTTTGCACCCTTCCTGGATATTGATATGCAATTCACCAACCAGCTCACCCTGCGCTTTGAATACAAAAAGAGCCGGCAGTTGAGTCTGAGTCTGATCGACTTCCAGTTGAGTGAGGCGCGTTCAGAAGAGTTTACACTGGGAGTAGGCTGGAGAAAAAGAGGCGTGAATCTTCCATTCAAGGTGAAGATGCCTGGAAGCAAACAGGCCTCCAAGGAATTGTCAAATGATCTGAATATGCGATTGGACCTGGGTTTACGGGATGATGCAACTGCCAATAGTCGCCTTGATCAGCAAGCTGCCTTGCCAACAGCCGGCCAGAAAGTGATTACCATTTCACCCTCTATTGATTATGTATTGAATAACCGGGTGAACCTGCGACTCTTCTTTGCAGATCCGGATTTCCCTGGCCCAGCAATAATTTTTTTTAAGGGGGTGTAACAATCTGCTATTGCCTGTATCAAAGTGGAAAATAAATTCCATGAAATCGATACTTATAGCAATTGTTTTTGTTTTTCAGGTAACGCTGGTATTGGGGCAGGTTCCCTCCATTCAGGTTGAAAAATCAGGAAAAGGAACACCGGTGATTTATCTGCCGGGATTTGGTTGTCCGGGCAGCATCTGGCATGAAACCGCAGCCTTCCTGGGAAAAGGATATAGCTCACATTTTGTTACCTATGCCGGCTTTGATGGTACAGCGGCTATTGATACACCCTGGTATTCAGCAGTCAGGGATGGATTGGTTGATTATATAAAAAGCCAAAAGCTCAAAAAAGTATTTCTGGTTGGGCACAGCATGGGAGGCAACCTGGCAACTGATCTGGCGGCGCTGCTTCCGGATAGAGTGACTAAAGTTGTACTGGTAGATGCCATTCCTTGTATGCGGGAGGTGATGATGCCGGGAGTAAAAGCGGAGCAGATAAAGTATATTAGTCCGTATAATAAACAGTTATTGGAAATGCAGGCGGAACCCTTTAAAAAAATGGCAGCAGGTATGTCAGCAAACATGACCCATTCGAAGGAAAAAGCAGACAGTATTACCAGTTGGATGTTGAAAGCCGACCGGAAGGTATATGTATTTGGATACACTGATCTGTTGAAGCTGGATCTGAGACCTGTATTGCCATCTATTAAAGCACCGGTTCTGATATTGGGCGCAGGCTTTCCAAACAGGGAGGTGATTGAAAAAAATTATAATAAACAATACGAAGCCTTATCAAACAAAGAAATTCTGATCGCAGATAAAAGCAGGCATTTTATCATGTTTGATGAATTTGAATGGATGGCCCGCAACATACAACAGTATTTTTCCAAATGAGCAGGCAGTTCAGCGATCTATTTGATCAGTTATACAGGGAATATGCTCCCATGGTAAAGCAGGTCTGTACCGGTTTTTTGAATGGCGATCGGGCATTGGCTGAAGATCTTGCCCATGATGTTTTTATCAACGTATGGAATGCCTTATCAAAATTCAGGGGGGAAGCCAACTACAAGACATGGATCTACCGGATCACCGTAAATAGTTGTTTGCAATATTTACGAAAGCCTGGAATGAAAGCTGGTCTGGCTCCTGAACAACTTGAAAATATCAGGGATCAGGATACAGAAGCAACAGTAAAAGGCAAGGAACAGGTTAGTGAATTGTATCGTGCCATCGGACAGCTGGCAGAAGTAGACCGGCTTATTATTATGATGGTGCTGGATGAACTTGAATACGATCAGATCGCTTCGGTTATGGGTGTCAGTGAGGCGACACTCAGGGTTAAAATTCACCGGATTAAACAACGAATAAAAAATATTCTAAGCCATGCAGGATGAATTATTTGAATTGAAACAGTCCTGGAAAAAGGAACAATCGGATGCTAAAGAAACAATGCATAAGGATTGGTCAAAACAGGCAACTGCAAAAAGAAACGCGAGTCTGGTATCACAATATTCAACCATTGTGATACTGAGTTGCACGGTGCTGCTAATTTATTTGTTCCTGGTGCGCTGGTATCCATATTCAACAGTTGCTGGTAAAACAGGGGTAGGACTGATGATTGGCACCCTGCTCATCAGAATTTTGATAGAAGTATTTAGCATACAGAAAGCAAGAAGTATTAAAACCTGGTTGTCGGCAGAAGCTTATACAAAAGCAACTATTCGCTATCGTAGCTTCAGGAAGTTTGTACATGGCCCGGTAACGATATCTATAGTAGTTATTTACCTGGTTGGTTTCTATTTGCTGATGCCTGAATTCAGCCGGCATGCTCCTTTGTGGTTAACGGTTTTGTGTTGTGCAAGTGTGCCTCCCGGTGCATTTATCATGATTCAGCAAATACGCAAAGGCATCAAAAAAGAAATGGCTATCCTGCAAGATTGGATCAAACTGAATGCAATGTTGGGCAGTCAGTAATAACCACATTAGGGTATTGTTCAGGGGATACGAAGAGCTTACTTTTGTACTATAGCAGAGCTAGAAACTATTGCAGGACGGTTGGTTTAACTAAAGAGGCCAGGATTTGATCCAGGCCTCTTTGGTTTTTATTTGCCAGTAGTGGCAGTTCTTTTATCGGTTCGTTTGAATAACATCACATATCCGCATAGGTCCTTTTGTTTGTTGTTAATCTGGACGGGCTTGATGATATGATATTCACTGGCCAACGATTCATAGGTGAAATTAATGACGTTGGCAGAGGGATCCTTTTTCAGATTTTTCCTGTAGATCACCATTTTCTCCATATAGTCGTACATACGTACTTCATGCAGCCTGGATTCCGGGTTTCCTACATATACAAAACTATACCATTCTCCCTGGGTAAGGGGAACGATGATGGGCATTTCATACTGACTTTCCATCTGCATGCTGGCTTCCCTCATCAGGGAAAACCCATGGGCAGAATAATATCGTTTTAAACTGTCGATTTGGTGCTGGACCGACTGGGTCTGGCAGGTTTGTTGCCGGATTAGGTCCTGAGCCTGGGTAGTGCCGGTTAAGGCAATGGCCGCCATGGTGAGGGCAGAAAAAATAAGGTTTTTCATCCTAACAGTTTTCATTTATCAAATCGCTCCCATGGTTGGTGGACTTCTTAATTACCACAAAAACCAGGCTGGATTTGAACAGGGTTTGGAATTCCAGAAATAAACGTCAGGATGGGGCTGCTATTGTAACACCGGCTGCTTTTTTATTCCTTATGGAAAAGATAAGCATTGGCCTGCGCTGTGCAGGTAATTTCCAGGTCGTTGATACAAACATGGGCAGGCTGGCTGGCACAGAACCAGATGGTTTCTGCAATGTCTTCAGGGTCAAGGGGTTTAAATCCAGTGTAAACAGCTTCCGCTTTTTCCGAATCCCCTTTGAACCGCACGATGGAAAACTCGGTTTCTGCGGCTCCCGGATGAATGGCTGTCACCTTGATGCCATGCCGAAGTAAATCCACCCGCATGGACCTGGAAAGGGCATCCAACGCATGTTTAGAAGCACAGTAAACATTGCCTTTTTCGTAGATCTCCTTACCGGCAATGGAGCCCATATTGATGATATGCCCTTTTTTGTGTGCGATCATATGGGGCAGCACAGCGCGGGTTATATAAATAACTCCTTTCAGGTTGGTGTCGATCATGGTTTCCCAATCGTCCATGTCGGCATCTTCAAAATAGTCCCTTCCCAGGGCCAGCCCTGCGTTATTGATCAATACATCGATCTTCTTCCAGTTATCTTCAAGGCTTTCTATTTGCTGGAAAACGGTTTTCTTATCACGTACATCAAATACCAGCAACCGGCATTTTGTGCCGAACATATTATGCAACTCCGTTTCCAAGGCCTGCAGCCGATCTCCTCTCCGGCCTGTTAAAATCAGATCATATCCTTTTTCTGCCAGTTTTCTGGCGGTTGCCCAGCCAAATCCGGAGCTGGCACCGGTGATCAATGCAATATGTTTCATGTAAAAAAGTCCTTTGTGGTTACCGTATCAAAACAACAGTTCCTTTTTTGAAAATTACTTTTCCTGTAAAATCACGTCCCTGCACCATCCATACATAGGTATCAGTACCCTGATCACGTCCTCCTACTTTGCCATCCCAGCCACCTCCTGAACTCGAACTGCTGTAAACCATTTGTCCCCAACGGTTAAATACCCTGAAATAGTCGATCTGGGCAATACCTACCGGGATAGGTCGGAAAATAGGGTTGGTAGCTTTACCAGGCGTAAAGGCATTCGGGACGAAAATATCAGGTGCAGTAGTAAATACAGTTACATTAATGGTGTCCAGGGCAAAACAATCTTCTGGAGTAGAAACCCTTACCGTATAGGTTTGATTCTGAGTGATGTTAGCAATCGGGTTTGAAATCAAGGGGTCTGTTAATCCCGTGGATGGCTCCCAGCGATAAATAGCTCCACCAGTGGCATTCAATTGGAGTGGCTGTCCTACAACAATGGCCGTATCATTTCCTGCAAATGCGGGTACAGGTGGACGTACACCAACTAAAACAGTATCTCTGCCCGGTTTAGGACATCCAATGGTATCTGTAACTGTCAGCACATACCGGGTGCTGAATCTTGGCAGGGCAATTGGGGTTAGTGTGTTGGCGTCGAGCAAGGTGCTTTGCGGCGACCAATTGAAGAAGGCTCCCTGGATGGTTCCTGTCAGCAGGGTGGAATCGAGGTAACAAATAAACCGGTCTTCTCCGGCATCTGCACCTGGATAAGGTACTGCACGCACGGTAATCTGGTCAGTAGCTGAACAGCCTCCAATCCGGGCGGTTACAGAGTAGGTTGTTGTGGCAGTTGGAATTGCAAAAGGAGTGCGACTGGCAGGATCATCCAGGTCGGCTGCGGGTGTCCATTCATAGCGCAGCCCATCACCAAATGCTGCAAGGGGAACAGGATCAGTCAGACAGATGGTTGTGTCAGGTGCTGTTCTCAATGTAACCTGGTCAACTACCCGAACACGGATAGAGTCATTTGCAGTACATCCATTATCATTCAAATTCACCCTGTAAGTGGTTGTTACTTTAGGTTCCACAATAGGGTTGGGGGTGTTCGCAAACCGAATATTGTAATTGGGCGTCCAGGTGAAAACTGGGTTTAAGGTACCTGGTGCCGTGGCTATTAATGGCAGTTGATCAATACTGCAAATCAGTGTGTCTTTAAAAGGTAATATCAGGTTGGGGCGATCCCGGACTTCTACCTGGACCGTAGCCGTACCCTTGCAGCCTTTATCACTTTCCACTTGTAAGGTTACAGTCTTTACTCCAAGAGAGTTGAACTTATAGGAGGGGTTGCGAATGGTAGCAACATCGGTGTCGGTTGTTTCATCGCCAAAATTCCAGGCCCATTTACTCACTGTTCCATATCGGCTCCGCGTTGTATCAACAAAGCTGAATGGAGTAAGAAGGCAGGAACCCAGGAACGTAAAGCCTGGGAAGAATCCGGGATATACCTTGGCTAGTGTGGTAGTTGAATCCACGCACTGTCCACCAGCTAATAGAACTTTTAATTTCACCGTATAGGTGCCGGAATCAGCATATTGGTGCTGTATTTGTCCCAGTGCAGTTGACACCGTATCATTACCGGAACCGTCTCCGAAATTCCAGATATAGACAGCACCTGCCGGATTTGCCTGGCCGTTTTGAAATGTCACATTAAAATCGTCGCAAAAACTATAATCCGGGTCAAGGAATGCTCTTAACGGCTGGCAATTGGAAACAGATATATGAATATCTTTTCGATGGGTGTTGATTAATACACCCCGCCGGTATTCCCGAACACAGGCAGTAACTACATATTGCCCTACCGCATTGGGGGCCACTCCTGTCATCAGCCCGGTATTCCGGTTGATGCTGACTGATCCACCCAGCGGGTTGGTTCCATTGAAGCCCCCCCTGTAATTAATGGAAGAGTGTGGTGGCGAGGAAGTTGGATTGGGGGAAGTACAGGTTACGCATACACCTGGTTCCCGTCCGCCCCCAACAAATGCATTACAGAATTCATAAGCGAGTGAATCTCCGTCCTGATCTTCTGCTGAAAAATCGAAGGTGAAATTGGTACCAACACAAATGGCAATGGCATCATTGGGGTTGAAACTGGGACTGGAGTTATTCAATGCATCATTCAGCGCCCTGGTGCCTGGAATTTCACAGGAATAAGTAGCTCCTACATCACCACTGTTTCCTGCAACATTTCGGATGTTGTCAATCCGGCAACAGCGCTGGAAAGCAACTGAGTAGCCATCATCTGAGTCTGGAAGGGATACGACAACTGTATAATAACGAAGGCGATAACAAATATCAGTTGGTGGATTGAGGATACAGGGGTTGGAATTGGGATCGTATTCAATTCGTTGCTCATTGGTAAAAGGAGCAGTAACGCTTTGCAGCAGGCTGATGCCACCTGTTTTTCTGAAAATACTAAAGGATACACTGCCGTCCAGCTGGCCTTCCCCCCGGGCGCTACAATCAACATATAGTTTAAGCGTCAGTTCGTACCTCGAAGTGTTTGGTTGGGTACCGGCACCCAGGTATCTGTATGTTAACTCACCTCCTCGAATATGCGCTGCTAATGCAGCAGAGCTTATCCCAAACAACACCAACAGCAGTATACCGATTGTTTTCATCTAAAATGGTTAACTGACTACATCGGTGTGCTGGAAATAAATTCAACTAGCGCCTGATTAAAGCTACCGGTTTCTTCCAGCATACCCATGTGCCCGGACTTTTCAAGTATATAAATATAGGACAAATCAGGGAGATATACCTGTTGCATGGAGTCTGTAAAAGGTACTGCCTGATCCCCCTTGCCAACAATAAATAAGACCGGGAAATTGGCTTTTTTCAGAATCTGTGTTCTGTCGGGCCGGGCCATCATAGCTTCTAAAAAGGCCGCCAGTGTTTCCGGTTTCATGTACGCATGCCGATCCACCAGGTTTTGGATTAAACCGGTCATGGGTAACCGATTTTCTTCAGCAAACAAATTGGGAGTGGAGGCTTCCATGTAGGGAAGTGATCCCTGTTTTTTAATAAAGGCTATGCTTTTTCGGCGGGTTTCCTTTTTGGCCTCACTGTCGGCAAATGCACTGGAGTGCAATAAACCGAGACCATTGATTCGGTCTGGGTATAATTCAGCAAAAGCCAGGCTGATATAACCACCCATGGAATGTCCAAGTAAGATACAGCTATCGATCTTTTCTTTATCGAGTATATCCCGGATACCAGCTGCCATGGATTCCATGGTGAGTTCGGATTCCGGTGCGGTATGCCCTGTTCCCGGTAAATCCGGTACGATGAGTTGCCAGCGTGATTCAAGGAATTCGAGTTGTTGTTGCCAAATACTGCTGTCTTCTCCAAACCCATGGATTAGTACTACAGGTTTTCCGGTTCCAATAAGCTGGTAATGCATCAGGTAGTTGTTTTAGCAGTTTTCTTCCTGGTTAAATATATAATGCTCGACCAGGAAACCAGTAGAATTGATAACACAATCATAATCCAGGAGATCCAATCGCCGAATCGAACAAAAAGGGTTTGTTTTTCTATCGGTTGAATTGATTGCTTAATGGTTGCGGAACTATCCCATCCCTGTTGCTGTACAATTGTTCCATAGGGGTCAATAAAGGCGCTGATGCCTGTGTTAGCACTTCTGACCACCCAGCGACGGGTTTCGATTGCACGCAAACGCGCATAGGCGAGGTGTTGTTTATGTCCGGCTGTATTTCCCCACCAGCCATCATTGGTGATAATTACCATAACGTTCGCTTTATTACGGAAAAATCCTGTCATGAAATCTCCATAAATGGATTCATAACAGATAGCAGGAGCGATTGCCAGCCCGCTGTTTTGATCCACCAGTACGGTTCTTTCTTCCTGTTTGGCATACCCACCGGTAGTGCCTCCAAATTGTTCAAACCATTTATCCAAAAAGCGAAGAAAGGAAGGGAGGGTTTCTACGCCGGGTACCAGTTTGGACTTGTGGTAACGGATAAGGATACCCGAACTGTCGAGCAAGGCAGCCGTGTTATAGGCTTCGTATTTCAGATTGGAACCGGGAATGGGACGTGCATAAGGGGATTCAGTATCCGCGGGCAAAAATCCGTAGGCTTCAATCCCAGACAACAACCTGATCTTGGGGTGCCTGCTTAAAAAGTTCCATACCGGTTCCAGGGAACTGTTCTGTCTTAATCGTGCTTCATCCAGGCCATTAGGGGAATTGATGGCTGTTTCTGGCCAAACTACCAGTACCGTCTGGCTGTCAATCGCAGCTTCGCTTAGCCGGATTAATTGTTGTAGTTGCTGCTCCTGTGTGCCAGGAAAAAATTTCGCATAGGGATCAATGTTGGGCTGAACTACAACTGTGTTTTTTTGATTGGAATTCTTTGTTTCTTCTTTGCTGAGGGTGAAATTTTTTACAGCAAAAGATATCGCAACAGGTACACCAATGGCGATAAGCAGTAAACTTCCTGCCGGCTTAATCTGAGGACGGGAAGCGTTAGGAAGTTGAATGAGTTTTCGGAAGAATAATATATTTACAAGTAATACCCAAAGAGAGCCACCGGATGTGCCTGTGAATTCGTACCACTGAATCCAGTTGGAGGTATTGGCAAATACATTTCCGAGGGTAAGCCAGGGCCAGCTTAGTTCCCAGTTGAGATGGATATATTCAAACGTCATCCAGCAGGCCAGAAATGCCCAGTAACTGAATTTGGCACCCAATCGCTGGTGAACATTATAGAATGCAAGCCAGGGAAGGCTCATGAAAGCGGAATTGGCAATAATGGCGCCTATTGCTCCAACATCTGTGGAGTTCCAGATCCACCAGGTAGTAATGCTGTTCCAGATCAGCATAGAAAGAAAGGACCAGGCTACGAATGCGAATCTGGATGGTCCCTGTTCAAGCAGGTAAAAAAGAGGAACAAAGGCAATAAAAATCAGCAGGGTGGTTGGCATGGGTGGCCATGCTGCTGCTAATAAAAGTCCACTTGCAACTGATAAAAGAAAGGGATGAAACTTCTTCATTCCAACGAAAATAGTTCATCCCTCTTTAATTATTTCCTGCTATAGTTAGGAGCTTCTTTCGTGATATCCACATCGTGCGCGTGGCTTTCCTTCATACCGGCATTCGTGATCTTAGTGAAGCGGGCTGTATTTTGAAGGGTTTCCAGATCTTTTGCTCCGCAATACCCCATACCGGCACGCAGACCACCTACAAACTGGGCAACTACTTCTTTCAGGTGCCCCTTATAAGCAACTCGTCCTTCAATACCTTCGGGAACCAGTTTTTTAATATCGTCTTCCACATCCTGAAAATAGCGGTCGCTTGAACCCTGGGACATGGCCCCGATAGAGCCCATACCCCGGTATTCCTTGAATTTCCGGCCTTCGTAAATGATGGTTTCACCCGGACTTTCTTCAACCCCGGCAAACACGCTACCCATCATTACGCAACTGGCTCCGGCTGCCAGTGCTTTCACCATGTCACCGGTATACCGGATACCTCCATCTGCAATAAGAGGGATACCCATTGGTTGAAGGGCGCTGTAGGCTTCCATAACTGCAGTTAGTTGAGGAACACCTGCACCGGCAACGATTCGGGTGGTACAAATAGAACCCGGACCGATACCCACTTTTACGCAATCAGCTCCAGCTTCTGCCAGGGCTCTTGCTCCGTCGGCTGTTCCCACATTACCTGCTATTACCTGTAATTCTTTAAAATTCTTTTTGATGTTTTTTACTGCTTCCATTACTCCTCTGGTATGACCATGCGCGGAATCAAGGGTAATGACATCCACTCCCACATGTTGGAGGGCTGCAACTCGGTCAAGCATATCTTTGGTAATGCCTACTGCAGCGCCTACTACCAGGCGACCAAAGGAATCTTTGTTGGCATGTGGAAAACTATGCAATTGCAGGATGTCGCGGTAAGTGATAAGTCCGGCTAGTTT
>JALOMU010000028.1 GCA_025455285.1 Flavihumibacter sp. | reverse complement strand
GAAGTACTGAACCCCCACAGATCCTGTCCGCTGTAGCCCTCCAGTCTGGTTTGAACCCTGGTTTGCAAATCAATATGATTAACTCCACCATCGTTTACCAGCCAGACATCATTGCCAATAATTTTCGCATGCTGGATATCTCCATGGATATGGTAGTTGCCTTGCTTTCTTAGATAATTCCATGTAGTACCACCATCTGTACTAAGGGCTGCGCCGGAACCAGCCAGCACCATTGTTTTAGGGTCTTTATTTGAAATGGCAAAAGCGGTAGCCCAACCAACCTGCTGAAAATTTCCTTGCCAGAAGGACTTATCCGCATAGTCGAAATTGTACTCGTTTTTATTTTCATCGGCACTGTACGGATGGAATAAGGAAAAATGCGAATCAATCATTCTATAGTTATTGGCCTGTGGAACCAATTGAAAACTTTTCCCTTTGTCTTTACTAACCAGAAAAGTTCCTGCCAGTTGTTTTTTATTTTCCTTTTTTACGGTGGTCGGAACCATGGCATCCCCAAAAATTGTTACATACAATTTGTCAGGATCCGCAAGGCTAACGGAAGCTGTAATATCGTGGAGCCGCACTAGTTTTGATGTATCTGGCAGTCCTTTCGTAACTGAAGTAAAATTATTGCCGCCATTGGTTGACCGGATGATAGAAAAAGCATTAGGCGTTTTTTTATTTGCGCCGCCGCTATATATAATTTCCCCTGAACTGGGATGGTATTCAAGGAACTGACATAACCAGTCAGGTTTGATCAGATTCCAGTTCAGCCCACCGTCTACAGATTTGTACAGGCTGTCATTAACTGCGGCGATTAATTCATTTTCATTCCTGGGAGATACCGTGAGTAAGGTTCTGTCATCATTTAGCTTCTGCCGGTCACTGCAGGGTAGCTTTTGCAGAATGTTCAAACTGGTGAATTCCCAATTCAACCCACCATTTTCTGATTTCATAATACCTGCAGTACTGGCTGCGTAAACAATTTTAGGATTAGATGGTGCGATTTGAATTTTTTTGACATTTTCAACCGGGAGCTCTGCTGTAACACATTTCCAGGTAATTCCTTTATCAGTACTCAACCAAATCCCCGAAGACATTCCACCAATAAGGATATGATCTGGTTTTGAGGGATGAATGTCAATAGTACGATATACGCCTAGTCCAGGTGCACTGGTTTCTCCGGTTGATTTATGAATAGAAAAGGGACCTAATGCTCGCCAGTTCTCATGGCTTACTTGTGAAAAACTTGAAATGGATATCAGTAGTAAACTAACGATCAGTTTGAATATCTGCATTTTTTCTATGAAACTATTACGACTTTACAGAGACTGCGAATGCAAACGATTGCCTGAAATTTTTGAACTGATTTCTACAAAAAAATGAAAAATAACGCAAACGTTTGACTACAAATATCAATCGTTTGCGTGTTGGTAAGAGTTATCACATCGAAGTGTACAGTTAATTAATACGGTTGCTTTGGCATTATTTTTAGATCCGCATAAAAAATTTCAAACCAAACTGCTAAACTATGCTTGTGAGATTACAAGTGGTTGTACAACTGCTTTTAACTGCACTTTGTGTGCTATGCCCATCAATGGAATTATGGGCACAGGAACGACAGATTACAGGGGTGGTCCTCGAACAGAAGTCAGGCCAGCCATTAGAAGGGGCAACGATCACACTAATTGGAGCCAACCGGTCTGTTTTATCAGACGCAGAAGGCAGATTCCGAATGCAATTGCCACCTGGTAAGCAAATAATCACTGTTTCATTTGTTGACTTTGAGATTGCCAGAGTATCCATTAATGAGGGGCAACAAAATTTAGTACTTCGATTGACTGAAAAGAGTAACAAACAGCTAAGTGATGTGGTGGTGGTAGGTTATCAAAAGCAGTCGTTAAAGAAGACGACTTCGGCTGTGCAGGTGGTATCAGGTAAATCTATTGAAAATATGCCTGCACCGAGCTTTGATCAACTTTTACAGGGGAAGGTGTCAGGTATTAATATTCAGAATTTTTCCGGTGAACCTGGTGTACGAAATACTTTTACAGTAAGAGGTAATTCGACCATTGTAACCGACCTCAATTCCGGAGTTGACGATGCAAGAACATTAAGTACACCATTGTATGTAATTGATGGAATTCCAATTTCAATCACAGATCTTGAAAGTTCTGCAAGTACTGGCACCAACTATCTGGCAGGAATTAATGTGAACGACATCGAAAGTATTGTTGTTCAAAAGGATGCGGCTGCAACTGCAGTTTGGGGTTCCCGTGGTGCGAATGGTGTAATTGTTATCAGAACAAAACGTGGAAAAGCAGGAAAACCGCAGATGCGTTTTTCTTATTATACAGGACTAACGCAGAAGCCAAATCTCATGCGAACAGTGGCTGGCGCAGAAGAACGCTGGCAAAAACTGGGACTAATGCGTGATTATGGAACCTATCAAAATCTGTCAAATATTCCGCAGGTTCTTTCTGACAGTCTTAACCCGGCATTTAATAATGCTACTGATTGGCAGGATCTTTTTTATCAGAGTGGTTTAATAAACAATGCCGACGTAAACATTTCTGCCGGTAGTGATTTGTTAAACTATCGCCTTGGTATCAACTACTATGATGAAGATGGGATTATTCGTCAAACAGGGTTTAAGCGCTATTCAATTCGAGGAAATTTTGATTTCAAAGTCTCTAAAAAATTCAACATTAATCTAAATCTGAATGCAACCAGGTCAGACCGTAAAAGAGGATTAGGCAGGGGACGTAATGATATCGTTCCGATTAATGCAGCCACCATGCCGGCAACCTTTTACGCGTTATCAGATGCTGACAAAGAGTTTTATTATGGGGGCTATGATAAACAGAAGGATAAAAACCAAACAGATGCTTTCTCAGCTTATGTACAGGCCAATTATGATATCGTAAAAGGTATTCAGTATTCTTTTCAGGGTTCATTAAGTTCTACAACAGATAAACGAAACAGATTTCAGCCAGGAGAAATTACACCTGATGGACGGTCCTATGCGGGCTCTTTTCAGAATAATTATATGCAATATTACCTGGCCAACATCTTAACTGGTACAAAAACCATTGGAGATAAACACAATTTCGGAATGGTATTAACGCAAAGTTTTCAGTTGGATGATAAAACCGGTTCAGTTATTGAAGGATTTGATGTTCCGGATGACAATATACAGGTGGTTTCAGGTATTCAGCAACGTAATTTATTTGGATATTCTTATGCTCAACAGGCAGGATTATTATCTTTCATGGGTCAGTTATCCTATGATTTTGATCAAAAGTACATTTTGAATCTTTCCTGGAGAGCTGATGCCAGTTCCAGATTCGGAAATGATTCCAAGTGGGGATATTTCCCGGCTGTTTCTGCTGCTTACATTGTATCTGATGAAAAATTTCTGCAAAATGTTTCATGGATTGATTTGTTAAAAATCCGTGGTAGTTATGGATTATCCGGTTCAATGCCTGATGATTTTTATGCTCCCTATAATGTTTGGGATGTAAATCAGGGTTTGTACAACGGTACGATCATGGCAACCCCCTCTTTTCAGAAGCCAGTTACACTTCCTAACCTGACCTGGAATAAATCAGATCAGACAAATATTGGATTTGATTTATTTCTGTTTAAGAACAGAATTAATCTGACGATGGATTTTTATCGGAGAAATTCAATGAACCCTATTCTGAATCTTCCCTTTCCGTTCTTTACCGGATATACATCGCAAACGTACAATGCCTCTCTTAACATACTTAATGAAGGAATTGACATTCAGTTACAAAGCAGAAACCTTGGCAAATCAAGTCCAATTCAATGGACGACCAACCTGAATATGTCGTTTAATAAAAACAGGATATCTTCTTTACCTAATGGCAATAGAACCTTCTTTACAAATAGTTACAATTACAACCAGGAAATGATCTTTGCGGTTGGTCAACCGATTTATACCTGGGCTCAAATGCGTTATTCGGGCGTTTATAACAATCAATCCCAGATTCCCGTTAATCCGCTTACCGGCCAGCCGATCAGTTATTTTAAAACTTATTATCCGGTACTTCCGGGATTCCCTGTTTGGGAAGATGTGAACAATGACTGGGATGTGTGGAGTGATGAAGATAAAGGTGAAGCAAAAGGGGATCTTGTTGCAACTGGCAACCCAAATCCGAAACTCACCGGAGGATTGTACAATGAGTTTACGTATAAAAATTTCTCTCTTGGAATCCTCTGTACGTATACTATTGGCAGAGATATCATTAACAACCATCTTTCTTCGCAGTTTCAGAATGTTTGGAATTTTGGAGGCATCAATAACTTTGCCGCTCAACGTCTTCCCGATCTTAGCCAGTTTAACTACTGGGTGCCAGGTGATGCAACAAAGGGAGATGACAATGCTGCCAGCTTCCCAAGCTTGAGTCCATATGGCCCCAATTTTTATCAATTCCTTCCCTTCAGTACCATGTGGAATGAGAACGGTAGCTATTTCAAAATCAGGAATATTAGTTTGGGCTACAATTTCAACAGGGCGCTGGTTCAGAAACTGGGTGTTCAAAATATTCGGTTGTACAGCATAGTGGACAATATTTACAATTTCCAAAAGGCAAATGTTCCGGATGCAGAATTGGTTAGTCCGCAAGGTGAATACCGTGGAACAGCTTATCCGCTTCCAAGAAAATACACCCTCGGATTTGAAGTATTATTTTAATCTAATTCATTGTTATCATGAAAATGAAACCATTTAATATATTGCCGGAGAAATCAGGAATCTACCCGGCGCTGGTTTTACTAATCGGAATATTGGTAATGACCAGTTCCTGCAGAAAATACATTTATCTTGAACCTAAAGATGCCACGTACGACCAGGTATTCTGGACCAATGGAAACAATGTTGAAAAATCGGTAAGCGGTGCATATGGTATACTTCGTTCCGCTTTCAGAGATGAACGTAGTTATTTTGTATTTGGTGATCTGCCAACGGATGCCTTCAGGCTTGATGCTGGCACATTCTGGAATTTCCAGGATTTGCTTTATGAAAGACGTTTCACCTACAGTTATGCCCCCTATCTTGAACAAAGCTTACATAACTGGACAAGGTTTTACCGGGCTATCAATCAGACTCATCTGATTATAGAAAATACAGAAAAAATTGATGTAGCCAAGTTCAACGGTGGCCAGGAAGAAAAGAATCAATTACTGGGAGAGGGCCATTTTTTAAGAGCATTTACCTATTTCTACCTTACAAGAGTTTGGGGTGATCCTGTAATTACCAGAGAATCAGTGAAAGATCCTACTAAAGTACAGCCAATCGGAAGATCAAGTGAAGTTGAAGCAATAGACTATTGTGTAGAAGATCTTCAGAAAGCTACTCAGTTATTATCCTTTAATGCACAAACAGGTCTGGGCAAAACAAGGGCAGATAAAGGCGCTGCTTTTGCTTTATTGGCGCAGGTGTATGCCTGGAAGAAAGACTATGCCAACGCTTCACGTTATTGTGATAGTGTAATAGTATCGAACCAATATGCACTTGAATCAGCGGAAAATTATTCAGGCATCTGGATGGGTAATTCTCAGGAAACGATTCTGGAAATGTTTATGAAGCATGATGATGCCAATACAGAAGCAACTGATTTTTTCTTTGGTAATTTTTTGCATGATCCCCTTGTAAAAGGAAAAGCATCCTGGACCAGCTGGAATATCAATGCAGAGTTGGCATATCAGCTTTATGATACGGCTGTTGATGAGCGGTTTAAATCTACGATTGGACTTATTAATACCGGGACACCAGCTTTGCTGAAATACAGTAACGTAAATTATTTTGACCCTTCCAGACCACAGACATATGTTGTGGACAATAACCTGGTATTGATACGACTGGCAGATATCATTCTGTTAAAGGCGGAAGCAGCCTATCATCTTGGTAACGAGGGCCTGGCTCTTCAATTGCTAAACCAGGTAAAAGAAAGAGCCGGGTTGGAAGAAGTTACACTAAGCGGAGATGATCTCTATTTTGAATTGATTTATGAAAGATACCGTGAACTAATAGGTGAAGGAGTTTTGGCCTTCGATTTAATACGTATGGGAAAACTGGTTGAATTGTTTCCTGATGCGTACACTCAGGAAAGAATCAGTAAAAAAGGATATTACTGGCCTTTGAACATGCGAACACTTTTACCACAGGATCCGCTGTTAACACAAAACGAATGGTGGAAAAATCATTAAACTTAGTAACTATGAAGAAGATCATACATACAACAGCATTGTTTGGCGCGCTGGTCATGTTTTTTTGTTCCTGTAAGCGCGATGATTATTTCATTGGTGGTTCAAAGCACAATGCAAAAGTTGATATGACTACCTATGATTATTTAAAATCTAATTCTCAGGGTTTATTTGACACCTTGTTATTGCTGGTAGATGCTGCCGGTGTGAAGGAGAAAATCAATAAACCCGGGATCAGTTTTTTTGCACCAACTGATTATTCAATCAATGGTTATCTGAATAAAAGAGTAGCAGAAGAACAAAACATTGACCCTTTCAGAAAATGGACTATTGACTCAATGATAAAGTACGAGCTCCCCAAATTCAGGGACTCCATAGATGCTTATATTGTTGGGGAAAGTATAGACTATTCCACGATGACCCAAAATGGAAAACTTTTGGGAACCATGCTGCCTGGCAGTCAGGTTGTTGTTTCATATGAAGAGACCCGCGATCCGGCGCTTGGTTATAATCCGAATGTTTCTACCATACCCAGGATTGTTTATTACACCTTTCTGTTTGGTCCAATAGCCCCTCCCATTGTTGCTCAGAATATTCCAAGCACCCTGGGGAAAAGGGAACGTGTGCAGACATCCGGAATCCAATCCAACTCGGGTATGATCCATGTCCTCAATAATCAACACACATTGTTTTTCAGAAAGTAAAAATCAGGTAATGAAAAAACTAACATATTTATATATGCTACTCCTTCTTTCAGGAGTGCTTGCTAATACCGGCTGTAAAAAGTTGGATGATGGGTTTTTAAGTCCGATCATTCGATATGAAGAAGACCCAATTATAATACAGAGAGGAAGAGTCAAAGTTAGCTCGGCTCTTAACTTTGATGGATCCAGCAGACCGGTTACTGTCAAATTGCTTCATGTGTACAACCGGGTAACAGGGGCTGTTATGGATTCCGTTTTTTCTAAACAGTATGAAATAAAAGGGTGGACTGGTTTGTATGATCCCAAAAGTGATACTACACTTGAACTGATTGGAGCCAAGCAAAAAGACATGCAGGTAAACCCGATTGTTATAAATCCTGTAAGTGGCCAGCTGGAAGCAAATTTCACAACTATTTACGTTCCGTTAGGTCAATATGAGTTCGATCTTGAAATTTCTAATGCTGGTGGCACAAAAGTGTATGAAAAGATCGGAAAATTTGACCTGGTTGACGCCAAACCGTATGAAGCACATCCTGAAATTGGAACTCCCTACAACAGAATGATGAAAGTTGGGGATGAAAACTCGGGTACAAATCTTTTGAATCCAGTTGTAACCATTAAAAGAACAGGGGATGCTCCCAATAAAGTGATTGTACGATTCATGGATAAAAATGGCGTGACATTTAATCCAAAAACCAATGAAATTCAACGCAGGCCCTATGCTGGCAATAATCCACCACAGCCCTTCCTTCAAACCATGCAGGATTATTCACTGGCTACCGACTTGTATGATGATCGGATGGAGTTTTCTTATGGAGTTGTGCCCTTTCCTTTAAGTTCACTTGGAAATGGTTTCAATTATTATTACAGGATTCCTGCTAATCTCTTTACGCACGACAATCAGACCAGTTTTCCTGATGGTACTTATTCTGCTAATCCGAGATTTGTATTCAGGGCATTTGTTCCCGGAACCTATGAAGTTGAATTCAAATTAATAGATTTGACCAAGAAGTAGAGGATACATAAGGTGCCGTAAAAACCTGAGCAGTAACACGAAATTGGTGTTTCTGCTCAGGTTTTCTGCATTTCAGAGGTTTCAAAAATTGGAGTAGTTTTACCGCATAAGCATATTTAATGATTCTAGGAACCGGTATCGACCTGGTAGAAACCGATCGGATTCAGCGAAGCCTGCAGGGTAAGGAAGGTTTCCGCCAACTGGTTTTTTCGGCCGGGGAAATTGCCTATTGCGAAAGGCAGGCCAACCCTTACCAACATTATGCTGCCAGGTTTGCAGCCAAAGAAGCTTTTCTGAAAGCCCTGGGTACCGGATGGATAAACGGTACTGCTTTTCATGAAATAGAAATCATACATAACGAACAAGGGCAGCCGCAGATCAACCTGCTGGGACAAACCGCTCAAACAGTTGCCGGTCGAAGCATCCGGCGTATACATGTATCTTTGTCGCACCAAAAAACCATGGCTACCGCAGTGGTGCTGCTGGAAACCTGAGTTTTCAACAATCGTATGAATTCACCCGAAATTTCATTTAATCATGCTGAGCAAATCAGCTCCCTGCAGGAAAAGAAATTGCAGGAATTGATTGATTATGTTGCGGCAGCTTCCCCTTTTTATCAGGAACGCTTTGCCGCTTGTGGAATAAATCCGGCCGATATCAGAACACTGGAAGACCTGCAACTGCTTCCGGTTACAACCAAGGAAGAACTACAATTGCGGAACTGGGATTTCTGTTGTGTATCGCGTACTGAAATTGCGGAGTATATGTCGAGTTCGGGTACCCTGGGCGCACCGGTAACCATTGCTTTAACAGAAAAAGACCTGGAGCGACTCGCCTACAATGAACTTTGTTCTTTTAAAATGGCCGGTGGCACAGCTGCCGATACCTACCAGCTCATGTTAACGCTCGATCGCCAGTTTATGGCCGGGATCGCTTATTATATGGGAATTCGCAAATTGGGAGCCTCCCTGGTGAGGGTGGGTCCGGGTGCCCCCTTCCTCCAATGGGCTACCATTCAGCGGTTAAACCCCACTGTTATTGTAGGAGTGCCATCCTTCCTGGTAAAACTTATTGAATATACCGAAGCAAATGGAATTGATCTGAATACCAGTTCGGTTCGGAAAGCTATCTGTATAGGAGAAACCATTCGCCAGCCCGATGGTAAACCCAATCGTCTGGCCAATCGCATTACAGATGCCTGGAATATTCAACTCTATGGTACTTACGCATCCACAGAAATGCAAACTGCCTTTACAGAGTGTGAGGCAGGCAGTGGCGGTCATCTCAACCCCGAATTAATAGTAGTGGAGCTGCTGGATGAAAACAACCAGCCGGTAAAACCCGGAGAACCCGGTGAAGTAACCATCACTACATTGGGTGTGGAAGGCATGCCACTTGTAAGATACAAGACCGGGGATATCTGCATTCAATATACAAATCCCTGTTCCTGTGGGCGGAATACCATCCGACTGAGTGGGGTGATCGGCAGAAGGCTGCAAATGATCAAGTTCAAAGGCACTACGCTTTATCCTCCTGCTATTTATGACCTGCTTAGTGAAATCCGGGCTATCCGGGAATATGTTGTTGAGCTGAGAAGTAGTGAATAC
>JALOMU010000027.1 GCA_025455285.1 Flavihumibacter sp. | reverse complement strand
TTTTTTTCTATCAATTCGCTTTTATTATAGGTTGCTCAGGTCGGCAAAATTAGCACAAAAAAAGCGGGCCAGGGGGCCCGCGTTGGTTTGAATCTTTTTATATCAGAGTCCGCTGATCGTTAATCCCACCGACATCGGATGCACCGGAGGCCCCTGGTTGTCCTTGATCAGGGTATTCACCTGGTAAGAGCCAAAGATCCCAAAGGGTCCATAGCTGATCCTGGCCGTGGCTGCTATCCGCAACGCGTTGAAATACCGCCTGGAATTTATCTTCTCTGTGTAATTATTGATGGCACTGCCGGATTTGGTCTGGAAATTTTTACCCTTGGTATGGGCATTCAGCATGGTTCCCACTTTCGCACCCACTGCAAATTTCCAGCTCTTGTTGGTGTTCTCCGGGTTAGCTGCAAAACGCAGTTCCACAGGTATTTCAGCCCAAACATTAACCAGTTTGTACTTTTTAAAATGGTTGGTATCTGCCAGGTTGCGGAAGGCCAGCGTCGGACTATTCCCCGCAATCTGCACATCGTGTTTGTCAAAGAAAATATTGCTGGATCCGATGCCTACGCCAATTCCAACACTGAAGCGGGGATCCACTTTAAAGGGGAAATCCATCATCAGGTAAATATTCAGGTGTCTGCCAATGCCGGTCAGCCGGATGGAATCAGGCACCTGGGTCCAGGTATCATAACCAAACTGGAACATGAAATGATCATTCGGACGGTTGGCTATTTTTACCTTGCTCCAGTCTTTTTTAGGTTTGGATACTTTTTCCTTGATGGCAGGTATGGGGGCAGCTGGATTGGTTACAGTGGAATCCGTCTGCGCCTGAAGGGCAAGGGTCAAAAACAGGGCAGACAAAACGGCTGAAATTTTTCTCATACTAGTTGATAAAGCGCAAATCTATCGGTTGGACTGCCAGGGTCCTTCCTTCACGTTGTTAATAATTATAAAAACCACAGCCGGCAATGTGTTCCGGCTGAAGCGAGCGCAAAAATAGGGCTTTTCTGGCTGACCAACGCGATCAGAGCTTGATCACGCGTTTTTCATGATGACTTTGCTGAGCTGCATCCAGCACGGTCATTGTTTTGATGGCATCCGCCACAGGTACCGGGTTCGGAGCTCCATTCACAAGCAACTGGTACACATCCTCAAAAAATCCCATGTAATTGCCAGGGGTTGACCGGGTTTCCTTACGAACCAACTGGCCGTCTATAAGGGTATGCAATAATCCATCTGCTTTATCCGGTGCCGGACACCAGGGTTCCAGGGAAGGAATGGTTCCTTTGAGTAATTCGGTTTCCTGCAAATCAGAGCGCTCCTGTATAAAGGTTCCATTCATGCCCTGCAATACAAAGGCAGGTACAGTTTCGCGTGCAACTACAGTTGCCTTGAGTCGCACCCGCATGCGCGGATAAAACAACAGCATTTCAAAATAATCATTGCTTTCCACGCTATCCCGCAGGGTCATGATGTCTGCAAATACTGCCTGCGGCCAGCCAAACAATTGTAAGGTCTGATCTGTGAGATGCGAACCCAAATCGTGCAACACCCCTGCTCCTGGCAGGTTTTTTTCCTTGTGAGCCTTACCGCTAGGTTCAGTGCGATATCTGTCATACCGAAACTCAACTTCCCTTATCTCTCCCAGCCAACCCTTGTCCACGACCTCTTTGATGGCATGATAATCTCCATCATACCGGCGATTCTGATACACGATCAAATGCAGGTTCTTCTGTTTTGCCAGTTGATCCAGTTCCGCAGCTTCTGCCGCATTCGTAGTTACAGGTTTTTCCACAATGACATGTTTGCCCGCAAGCAATGCCTGTTTGGTAAAATCATAATGAGTTTGCGTGGGTGTATTCACGATTACCAGCTCGATGGTATCATCTGCCAGCATCTCTTCAACAGAACGTGCCAGCTTGCTATGCGGATACCTGGAACGTGATTCCTGGTTATGGCGTTCAACGATCGCCGTTAGTTCATAACCTGGATGATTGTCTACAAATGGCGCATGAAACAATTTGCCACTCATGCCATAAGAGCAGATGCCGGTATTGATGATTCTCATACCCTCTAAAATACACCCTTCAACCGAAAGAGATCGCATTTTCGGAATTAATGGCTATCTTTTTCACCAAACTTTTGAAATGAAACAGTTGCTTGCAGTCTTCCTGCTGGGGTCTTTTTTTACTGCATCGCAGGCCCAGGAAAAACTGAACGTGGTTTTTATCCTTACAGATGATCATCGTCACGATGCCATGGGCTTCACGGGCCGCATTCCCTGGCTCGAAACCCCCTATATGGATAAGATGGCCAAAGAAGGTGTATGGGTGAAAAATGCAACTGTTACGACCGCGCTCTGTTCTCCTTCGCGGGCGTCTATTTTAACCGGACAATATGCACATACTCATACGGTAGTAGATAATTTTTCTCCCCTGCCCCCCAATCTCCGGTTCTTCCCGGAATACCTGCAGAAAGCAGGATACCAGACCGGCTTCTTTGGCAAATGGCATATGGGCCACCAGGGCGATCAACCTCAGAAAGGCTTTCATCATTGGGAGAGCTTCACGGGACAGGGAGTTTATTTCAATCCACGCCTCAATATCAATGGAGAACGCATTCAATACAAGGATAGTACCTATATCACCGATCTGCTGACCGATCATACGGTGGAATGGATTCGCAAACAGAAAAAGGGACAACCTTTCTTCGCCTATATCTCACATAAAGGTGTACACGATGAATTCATGCCTGCTCCACGGCACCGGGGGCGTTATGCCAATCAACCGATTCCATATCCTTCTACCATTAATCTTACAGCTAAACCAGGCAGTAAGATCTTCGGTGATACTACCCTGTTACCGTTAGCGCATCGCGCGGCAACAGATCCCGCTTACAATGTGAAGGATATTCCTTCCTGGGTTTGGGCCCAACGCAATAGCTGGCACGGGGTGGATTTCATGTACAATGGCCGCGTATGGTTTGATGAATTCTATCGCCGCTATTGTGAAACCCTGCTGGCAGTGGATGAAAGCATCGGCCGCATTATGCATAAAAATACCATCCTCATATATATGGGAGATAATGGTTTCCTCATGGGCGAACATGGACTGATCGACAAACGCAACATGTATGAAGAGAGCCAGAAAGTGCCTTTGCTGGTTTATGCACCGGCACATATCAAAGGCGGACAAATTCTCGATGCTGTGATCCAGAATATTGATATCGCTCCCACAGTGTTGGACATTGCGCGGGTGGAAAAGCCATCGGGAATTCTTTTCTGCCCTTACTGAAAGGAGCCAAAATCGCCTGGCGAAGCAAAGCTTTTTATGAATATTACTGGGAGTATTCCTTCCCGCAAACACCTACCACTTTTGGTGTGCGCGATGGCAAGTATAAGTTCATTTATTACCCCGGTGTCTGGGATATAAGTGAGCTGTACGACCTGGAAGCAGATCCTGAAGAAAAGCGCAATCTCTGGCGCCATCCGGAGCACCAGGAAACCGTGTTAAGGCTCCGCAATGATCTCTGGGACTGGCTGGAGAAAACAGGTGGTATGCAGATTCCATTAAAACGTATCACAGAGAAGCGGGGCGATTATGGGAACCATCAATTGTACTGATCATATCGTAATTGGCACCTTCCCAGTCGAAGTAGCCAACAATGCGAAATCCATTTTTCAGGTAAAAATTCACTGCGCGGATATTGGCACACTGAACCCCGCCCCATAGAATTAATCGCGTGATGCCGGCTTCTTTCAGGTAGGGGAGGGCTTGTGTTAACTGGACGGGTCCTAATCCCCTTCCCTGGTATCCATCTCCTAATACCGGCGCATAAGAGGCGGTAAGAGGGTCAAGGACGATGCCATATTGCTTATAGCGATCCCGCTCCCAGGGGAAAGCACCCTGTAAAAAAACCTGGTAACCCGCTAGTTCATTATCAATGAAAGAAAGCAGCATTTTATAGGCCGGATCAGCTACTTGCTGCTGCAGGCTTTCCCGATCCATAGGATGCGGAGCATACAACCTGCGGGTGGTTTCCTGCAACTGCTGGTAAAAGAATACAAGGGTATCAATATCGAAATTGGTGGCGATTCGTGTATACATAATAGTTAGCTTACACAAAACAGCAGACTGAGGATGCGGGGTATTTCCCGGTTGTCTTCATCAAACCATTCCTTCAGTTCCACCAATTCAAATCCCACTGCTTTGGCTGCAGCATAAAATTCGCCTACATGATGATTGAAGCAGGTTACTACTTCCTGTCCTTCTGCTGTATCAAAGCGCGCTTTGGTTCCGGTATATTGTTTAAAGGGATGCAATTCTCCCACATATACATAGCCGTTAGGTTGCATCACGGCTTTCAATTTTGCAAAGATGCTATCGAGGTTTTCAATATGTTCCAATACCAGGCTAAAGGTGGCGAGGTCGTACTGTCCGTTGGCGAATTGCCAATCCTGCGTGATATCAGCCTGGATAAAATCTACCTGCAGCGACTTGATTTTTTCTCTTGCCTTGCTCAGCATGCCTTCCGATAAATCAACCGCGGTGATTAGTTCCGCAATGGTCAGCAGCCATTCGGTATTCTTCCCGGTTCCACAGCCAATCTCCAGACAGCGCTGAAATTGGCGGCCAGCCAACAGAGTTCTTAAACTGATCGCTTCCAGATCCCGCGTGCGGTTTTTATTGCTATCATATATTTCAGCCCATTGGTTATAGGCGCTAGAAACATTTGTCATAAAATAGAGTTACTCAAAGTTGAAGTTATTTTGGTTGACGGGCTGCTTTCATTTTTCGTTGCACTACCAGCACCCGTAATTTAATAGCATCGTATAATAAACCGGCAAGCAAAAGAAATACAGCCAATAGCAGGATATGCAATCCAAGCTTGCTAAAGGGTAATCCACCTGCTATCCCTCCGAGGAAGAAAAACCCGATAATAGTAAGGCGCAGGCGGATAGAGGAGCGCAGTCTTTCCTGTTGTTCTTCCTTCTTGTAAAAAAACAACTGCGATAGTTCAATTCCCAGGTCAGTAAACAAACCCGTCAGGTGGGTGGTGCGTACAGTTGCATTGGATAAACTGGTCACCAATGAGTTTTGCATTCCCATACTGAAGAGCAGGATATAGGCGAGCAGGTTAGGTTGACTTTCAATAATCCTTGGCCCGGCCAGCGCAGCAATCAGCAGCAGTCCGGCTTCAATCAGCACAGGCCGCAGAAAGGCTTTTTTCTCACTGTTTCGTAGTCCCGCTTCCACTAGCAGGTTGGAAAAAAAAGAGCCTGCCAGGAAAAAGAGGATGTAAAGGAAATAGGCAAATCCCGCCCACAGTTTCCATTGCAGAACCTCTTCCATGAAGAAGGCAAAATGCCCGGTTACATTGGTGGTTAATTGCTGTATGGATAAGAATCCTACTACATTCACCATACCCGCTACAAAGGATAGCAGGGAGGCGATTGCCAGGTTATGTTGAAAAGTGCGGGTCTTGCCGCGATGTTTAAACATAGGGAATGAAGGTCCTGATTTTTTTAAGCAGAAAAATATATGGTAGATTTTTTATACGCGTAAAAAATTTTGGGTACAATTTATAGAATTGCGGCTTTTTGCGGTATTTATTTCGGTATAAATGGACAATATTTCTTCTTTAATGCTGTATTTTCCTGCATAAACCAGATAAATACTGCATTATGAAAAAAACGCTACTTCTTTTTTCAGTATGTATTTGGGCGATGCTTAGCCTAAATGCACAAACACCTAAGAGAGAATTCCGGGGCGCCTGGATTGCCAGTTATTTTGGAATCGACTGGCCCAACCGGAACCAGACCCCTGCTCAACAGCAGGCTGCGCTAATTACGATCCTGGATCACCACAAAGCAACCGGTATTACAACCATTTTCCTCCAAATCCGGAGTCAGTCGGATGCCCTCTACCCAAGTGAACTGGAACCCTGGTCCAGCGACCTGACAGGCCTGCAGGGCCGTGCACCCAATCCCCTCTGGGATCCCCTGGCGTTCGCCATTGAGGAAGCACACAAAAGAGGCATGGAATTACATGCCTGGATCAATCCCTACCGGGCTGTCGGCAATGCTGCCAACCTACCCAACTTCGCGGAAAATCACATCGCGAAGCGCCACCCTGAATGGCTGATCAGTACCGGAGTGTTAAGAACACTGGATCCGGGCATCCCGGGTGCTCGGGATTATATCAATTCCGTAATTGCGGATATTGTTACCCGTTATGATGTGGATGGCATTCATTTCGATGATTATTTTTATCCCAATGCTGCGTTTAATGATGATGCTACCTATGCTGCAGATCCGCGTGGTATCACAGACCGGGCCGACTGGCGCCGGGATAATGTGAACCTGCTTGTTGCCCGCATTAATCAAACAATCAAACAACTCAAACCCTGGGTAGAATTCGGTATTTCCCCTTCAGGCATTTACCGCAACAGTCCAGATCCTGCTATTGGTACTGCAACCTCCGGCTTGCAACACTATTCCCAACTCTATGCAGATAGCAAAAAATGGATGCAGGAAGGATGGATCGATTACCTGGCACCACAAGTGTACTGGTTTATCGGTCAGCCAGGCGCCAACTATGGCATCGTTACTCCCTGGTGGAATAACAACAGTTTCGGAAGAAGAATGTATATCGGATTAGCCGGTTATAAAGTGAATGATCCTGCCCAGGGTGTGAACTGGGCCAATCCTTCCCAGATCCCTAACCAGGTTAGATTAAATCGCAGTTTGGAAAATATATCCGGACAAGCCATCTACAATACTGCGAGTTTGAGAAGCACTACCAGGCTGGGTTTCAGGGATTCACTGCGACTTGATTTTTACAGCAAACCGGCCCTTCAACCTACCATGCCCTGGATTGATGCAGTAGCCCCGGATGCAGCTTCTGAATTAAAAGTGATCAAATTTGGTACTACCCATAATCTGCTGAAATGGAAAAAGCCTGCAGCAACAGGGGATGAGTTGAATCGCGTGCGACAGTTTGCCATTTACCGGTCAACCAGCTCCGGCATTGATATTGAATCAGCAGACAACCTGATCGCTATCACCAACCAGGATGAAACTTCTTTTGAAGATCGTACGATTGAGCCGGATCAAACCTATTATTACCTGGTTACTTCCCTGGATCGCCTGCACAATGAAAGTGCGCCTTCCAATACCGCGACCTTCCAGTTGCCGACAATTGAATGTCCGGATAACCAGCAGTCCGTGTTGGATGAAAACTGCAGTGTAGAAGTGCCCGATTTCACAGTAGGATTACCGGTTCAGGAAGATATTACCTATTCGCAGGAGCCATTAGCGGGTACAGCTGTTTCAGGTGCCGGAACTACTATTGTTACCCTCCGCGCTACTGATATTGGAGGCAATGCCAGCACCTGTAGTTTTGAGTGGACAAGAGTAGACCAAGCAGCTCCTGAAATTACCGGATTGCAAACTGATAAAACAGTATTGCGGGTGCCCAATCATAAAATGAATGAAGTTGCAGTGAATTATACAGCAACTGATAACTGTGGACCGGTTACTGTAACGCTGGAGGTTTCCAGCAATGAACCAGTGAATGGAACAGGAGATGGAAATACAGCACCCGATTGGGAAATTATCAACAATAACCTGGTTAAACTAAGGGCGGAACGTTCCGGCAATGGCACAGGTAGAATTTATACCATTACGGTGATTGCAACTGATGCAGCTGGTAATCAATCAAGCGCCACCACTGAAGTACGCGTTCCACATTCAGCAGCTAACTCCACAGCTTCAGCAGAAGCAGCGGTGATGGAAAACAGTCAGCCAGTTGGCAACTGGGTGAAACTGCTGCCCAACCCAACTACCACCAGCTTTACCCTTCGTTTACTCGGAACCGGTAGAGAGCAGGTGAAACTGCGCATGCTGGATCTGACCGGCCGCGTAATCGAATCACGTGCAGGTATAGCCGACAATGCAACCCTGCAGTTCGGTGGAAATTATCGTCCTGGTAATTATTTCGTTGAAATCCAACGAGGAAAAGAACGATTGGTTTTGAAACTGATCAAACAATAAAACAAAAAGGGGCTGGCAACAGCCCCTTTTTCATTCAATAATTACAACCGTATCATACATTCCAGGTAAACATACCTGGGTACCAGCTGAATTTGCTGAATGCTGTTGAATACATTTTTATAACTACTCCTGCTTTCAATTCTCCCGGCATTTAAAAGATTGTGCAACCTGGACTGCAATTCAAACCGGCTATTGACCCGGTAACTGATTTTAGCAGATAGGGTATGCAGTCTACTGTTCTGCCCTAACTCATTAAACTGGTATTGAATGGCGGCATTTAAAGGTTTTTTTAGTCGCGTGCTGATCGTGCTCTGAAAATTCCACAATTGGATATGGTTGGTCTGCTTTGGTTGATTGGCTGCTTTGAGCTGGTTGCTTAATAGGGTAAAGGAGAAACGTGTTACCGTCTGAATAGGAAAATTCCATCCCGATTGAAGTGATACATACTGTTCAAAACTTCCCATAGTATAATTGATGCGCTCCTGGTTGAGCAATGCGGGCATGTTCCGGAAAACAAAACTGAATCCGTATTCAATTTTGGATTGCAAAGCAAGTAGAGGCAGTCCCAGAGAATAAGAAGCCAATGCTTTCCAATGATCCGATAATAAGGTAGGTTGCAGGTAGCTGAATTCCGGTTGCTGTAAACTGGCCCAGCTGTAATCAGCCGGACTGTAACCTATCAATACGCGACCATTACTGCTTAACTGGCTCGAGAAGTTGATGGAATAAAAATTATATAGCAACTCATGACTGGAAACAGGTTGAAAGCGGGTTGCCTCCAGGTGAATGCTGTTGATGGAATTCACCAGGCTATCACCCCAGAAATAAACCGGATCGGGTCTTTTTCTTTCAAAACTATACTGCAGGCCCAGTCCCGCTGAGGAGTTGATTTCCTTGTAATAATCGATGCTTACGGAGGGCGTAAAAAAAATAGACGCACTGCTGGCTTTTATGGATGGCATCAGTAATCCCGGTTGAATGCTAAACCCAATCCTTTCTTTTTTATTCAACTGGTAGCTGGATCCCGCAGTTGCTTTCAGGTTAAAAAAATGAAGGGATTGAAAGCCAGCCGGACGAATACTTTCCAAATCGGTAGTTAACCCGGTTGTCCATATGGTTGCGTTCTTTTTGATTTTTATTGCTGAGTTGGAGCCCGCCTTTATCCGGTTTTGCCGCGTACTGCTGATAAGCTCATTGATTCCCTCATTTGTGCCAATCAGGCTATTGAACCTGGCTGTGCGCAGCTCCAGCTCATCACGTGCGGGAGCGCTGGACAGGTATATTTCCTGTTGAAAAAGCCGGTTACTTCTCCATGCTTTGGTATGATGCAGCCGGGCTTCAAAGTACCGGATGCGGTTGCTGTAATCGGAAACGGTGGTATCTGTAAGAGCACCAGACAGGAAGGAGCGATATCCGGTTGAATTGGCTGCCACCATTGCGTTTGCTTTGATTTCAGTTACGGCTGAACGATTCCTGTCCAGCACATAGGCGGTTTCTAGTCCGGCCAGTTTTTCACCCGGCAGCAATGCTTCCTGGCTATTGAGGGTCCATCCCGATCCATCCGCCAGGCGGTATTGATCTGCTCCCTGTCGCCTGAGTTCATACTCATTTCTGAAAAAACCGCCCGTAAGTCGGAATCCATTGTTGGCTTTGCCTTTGGCATGTAGGGTCAGCATGGCCTGCTGATCCCGATTATTGTAAGTATAGGGGAGTGGCAGGCTGGGAGGCGTGATCAATTCGGGTTGTAATAGCTGGTTTTGATAACTGCTCATAAAGGGGGAGGTTACAGTTCCTTCTTTATAATGATTATTAAATCCAGACTGAATAGATCCCTGTAAGAAATTCCCGGTTGTATTCGATTCCGCCAGGCTGATTAGTTTTAGTTTTTTCCCAAAAGCCTGTAGGGTTCCTTTATACTGATACCGTTTATCTGAGCTGGCTCCCAGGGTTAAATTACCTGAAACAGAGGTTGCATATTCTTTATTCAGGGTTAGGTTGATACCTGCTTCCCCCGACTTTTCAAAGGCTGCGAGTAACCGGTTCTCTGAAAAGTTGCGGATCAGCTCAATGTTTTCAATCGTTTCGGCAGCCAGGTTTTTACTAATGAGCTGATAGCCATTGCCTGCCAGATCCGCCCCATCAATCAGAATTTTTTTGATATCCGTATGCTGAAAACTGATTCTGCCATCTTCACTTACCTGGATGCCCGGTAATTTTCTGAGCAGGTCTTCTACAACCCGGGTTTCCTGAGACAGGTATTGTTTTGCCTTGTAAATGATGGTGTCTCCTGAAATTTTTACCGGATCTTTTTTGGCTACGATTACTGTATCCAGTATTCGTTTTTGTTCTGTGAGCTGAATGATTCCGAGGTCCAGGTTTTCAGAAGGCCCATTTAAAGTAATCAGTTTCTTTTCATAATTGATATGAGATATATGCAGTTGTAATTCAGTTGTTGCAGAGATGCTGAGTTCAAACTGGCCGCCTGGTGTTGAGATACACCATCCGATTAACTGCTCCTTTTGAAAGGCCTGGACGGTAGCATTCACAACCGGCTCTCCTTTGGCATTGGTAAGTCTTCCTTTGATCTTGATGGGTAAGGTTTGAGCAATACTGATCACTCCCGGTAAATACGCAACCAGGAACAACAGGCCATACAGCCATACTGCGTATAACCGGTTAGTTGAAATATTCCAGTTGCTCAAAATGTTTGATTTCAGTGTTGCAGGATTCACAGGAAGCATCTGCTGCTTTAAGTTCCACTATGTATTTTTTTAGCCAGCGGTCTGTGAGCTGCGCATATTTCTCAATAGAAAGAATTGGTTTCTTCGGCATTTTATAAGATGCGGTGGCTGTATTTTGAGTAACGATGCCGGTTAACCGATAAACAAAAAAATCATGCTCGTCTGAGATGCGATAGATGAGTCCGGGCAGGCCACCGAACTTCCAGGGTCCGTTTGGAATGGGCACTGCCGGATTAAACCAGGCGGTGTATAACCTGCCTCGAAACCGGGTGCTTGCTTTCTGTAGTACGACCCCTCCTTCGTGTAAGGTATCACTACTGATATCCCAGCTGAAAGGATGCAAACTATCTGCAATCCATTTGTCCATGGCAACTGGTGTGAAATCTTTAAAATAGAGTTGATTGGATGCCGGATGTTTCAGTATGTACATAATGCTGTCTTCCATCATGAATTGATGATTGTTCATCAGTACAGAGGCATTGTATTCCCTGTCCTGTACCTGGAAAAAAACAGATCGTCCATCGGGCAACACATTCAGATCTCCTTTTAACCGAAGTATCACTTTTGCATCGGATGTGTCAAAAGCGAAATTGTAATCAAGTTCATAGGAAACGATATGAACAGGCTGGCTTTTCAACACAACCGGCAACAATAGCAAAATGAATAAACGGATCATGGTTATAATTTTTCGATCAGGTTAATAGTGTATTTCACTGCACTGGCTTTTGCATGTTTCTTTTTGCCTTTATTGTAAGATTGCATGAATTCCTGGTTACTTTCCTCCAGCCAGTTTTTAACATCGTGAGTGAAATCCTGGTAGGTGGCGGTTATTGGGGGCAGTACAGGAGAGCCAGGTGAAGTCTTATTCCTGGTTAGATTTCTTAAATAGAAATAGGCAAACCCATCTTGGGAATAGGCCAGTCGCACGAGTCCCGGCAAACCGCTTAATTTCCAGGGACCTGTTTTGATATCAACAGATTCATCATACCAGGCAGTATAGATACGTCCGCGAAAGTTTGCAGTAGCTTTAGTGACCTGGTATCCATCTAAAAATCGGATACTGTCTGAATGGATAGTCCAGATGGGGCCCGGCAAACTATCGCGATAGGTTTTTTTGCCGCTGAAAAATTGAAAGTCTTTGAAGTAAAGACTATGTTCATCGGGTTTATTAAATACCCACTGCAACGTATCAGTGCCTGCCTTCTGACTGTTTTGAAAATAGAAAGAACTGCCATCTTCATAACACCATAACTGCGCTGTTTTGGTGCTGTCAGTTGGAGATAACTGGTATATGGCCTGTGTGGCGGTTTGCGCGAAACTCCTGGTCGAAAACAGGACCAGACTAATAGAAAAGCACAAAAAGCTGAGATGTGTATGATAAGTCATTTTTTCATAGTTGAATGATAAAAATGACTTTTACCTATCCGGGATTAGTTACTGAACAGCTTTTTTCTTTTTACCACAATCTGATACCATGCTTCTTGCTTCCTGGCAGGTATCAGCTGTTGCTGAACAGGTAACTTTTCCCCCGATTCCAAGGAAGCCAATGCTTACTTCTACAGTAACAGTGCAGCTTGCCTCTTCCTGTTGAACAGGTGTGGGAACAGCAAATGGGTTGATTGAATTTTCCACTTTCAAATTGGAAAGGGCTTTCTGGAATTCCGGTGCTTTTTTGATGTCTTCAGGATTTGTTCCGGTTGATGCTTGTGCAAATAATCCTGCTGCAACGAATAGGAGTGTTAGTGCTAAATTTCTCATAATCTAAAGGTTTAAGTATTGAATTAATAGGATAGGTAAAAGTCAAATCGATTACAACAACACATTCCTGAAAGTTTAATACGAAAAAAAATTACCCAGAAATATTTACCCGAAACTGGTAATAGATGGAGTGGATAAAAACAAAAAGCACTTACAGATACCTCCATAAGTGCTTTTTCAAGTGGGCCCTGCCGGGCTCGAACCAGCGACCCTCTGATTATGAGTCAGATGCTCTAACCGACTGAGCTAAGGGCCCTTCCTCTTGCGAGGGCC
>JALOMU010000464.1 GCA_025455285.1 Flavihumibacter sp. | reverse complement strand
ACCGGATCGGGTGGCTTTTTACAGTTATGCTCATGTACCCTGGACCAGTCGCGGTCAGCGCCTCTTTGATGAAAACGACCTGCCTTCCGCAGAACTGAAGATGGAACTCTACCGCATGGGTAAATTCCAGTTTGCTATGCATGGTTACTACGATATTGGTATGGATCATTTTTCATTGCCAACAGATGAGTTGTATCTCGCCAGGTGGCGGGAAGCACGGAAGAAGGAGGAAGGGAAAATGGAGGAATGGAAACGGGAGACAGGAGACGGGAGACGGGAAGAGGCAACTTTGCATCGGAACTTCATGGGTTATACTACTCAATCATCCAAATTGCTGATCGGACTGGGTGTGTCCAGTATCAGTGATACCGGTAACGCGTATGCGCAGAATAATAAAACCATCCGCGAGTATTATGAGGCCATCAACCAGGGAAAGCTGGCCATTACCAAAGGATACTTTTTGGATGAAGAAGATTTATCATTCAAACAATACATTCTCGATATCAGTTGCAAAGGCAAAACAAGCTTCAATAAAGAGGATTTACCTACACTCGAAGAATTCAGTTTTCCGGTATTGGAAGAACTGGCAGCAGATGGCCTGATAACATGGAACGATGAAGGTCTTTCCCTTACCGCCAAAGGGCATCATTTTATCCGGATTGTCTGCAGTGCATTTGATTTATTCATTCAACGTAAAAAACAGCAGGGAGCAGAATCCATCCGGTATTCCAAAGCGATCTGATCAGGATTTTCCCTGCCTGATCTTTTTATAAATCCGGATCGCCAGCATCAGGATGACCACCAGGCAAATCAGGCCCCCTATACCCCAAACAAGGCTCATACTTTGTTTCACTGTTACGAGAAAAACAATCGCAAAGAGAAAAATGGTAGCTACTTCATTCCATATCCGCAACTGTGTAGAACTGAATCGGAAATCGGAAAACACCTGCCATTTCCTCTTTGAACAACCGATGTAAACTGAAATGGTAAGCAAATAAACCGAGGATAAATATCCATTTCATCAGGAACCATTTTCCCTCAGGCTTAAAGAGGATTTTATCCCAATCGCCCATAAGCATCACCGTTATTCCAAAGATCAAAGTCAGTATTGCTGAAGGCCAGGTTATTCCATACCAGAGTCGTTTCATCATGATGGAAAACTGCTTCCTTAAAATATCCCTCTCAACCGGCTCCTTCTCCCCTGCTTCCGTAGCATAAATGAAAAGTCGGGGCATGTAAAACAAGCCCGCAAACCAGGTAACTACGAAGATGATATGGAGCGCTTTTATGTAGAAATACATGTTGGAAAATTAAGGAAACGGGAGGCTACTCAACCCAAAAGACCTTCTCACGTCTCACGTCTGACGTTTCACTTTCTCACATCTCACGTCTCACTTCTCACTTCTCACGTACGTCTTCAAGGTCCGTACCCACTCCGGATGCACATTCAAACAGGGTATCATCTCAAACTCCTCGCCACCCGCATGCATAAACTCTTCGCTTGGCAGTATAGGGTTTCAGCCACTCTTCACGACCCAATCTCGATTGAAAACTCATGCTCCACTTGCCTTCCGGCAATCCCAATAGTTCTGTTACTTTTTTGGTCGTCACCCAACACTGGTGCCGGTAACATTGCGCATGCGCAGGTGATGCCACGTCACAACAGTTCGCCACTTTCAAACAATGTTTTCCTGTACAATCTCCCTTGAAAATATGACGTTCCGGAACCCCGTGATAACTGAATAAAATATGATCAAAATCCTGTTCCAAATGCGGACGAATACTCTCCGCCAATGCATTCAGATAATTAGGTTCTTCATAATAAGGGGGAATGATATCCAGCTTAAACGGGTACTTCCCTTCGGAATGCTGCAATTTCGCATACTCAACCGCCGTTTCATAGCTGCTCATCGCATAATGCGGATACATCGGCACCAGGATCACTTCCTCCAATCCAGGATGCTCTTTCATCATCTTATCATAAGCCGCTTTGGGCGATGGTGTGCCATACCGCATGCAAATCTCCACCGGTTCTTCCACCTGCTCCTGCAGCGCCGCCTGTAATTGTTTGGTCAGCACAATCAGCGGAGATCCCTCTTCCGTCCAGATTGAAGCATAGGCCTTAGCAGATTTCGGTGCCCGAAAGGTTACGATGATTCCTTTAACCAGTAAAACACGCAGCAAATAGGGGATATCAATCACCCGTTCATCCATCAAAAATTCATTCAGGTACTTCCGAACATCCTTAACCGAAGTGGAATCGGGAGAGCCCAGGTTCATCAACAAAATGCCACGTTTCTTCATTGAGGGGAAATTTGATGCAAATAACAAGTTTCAGGACACAAAGTTGCAGAAAAAAACCTGCCCTGATCACATGCATAAAAAACACAATTCATTCGTTATTAGCAACAAATGATTCAACAAAACCTGCTTTTAGCATGGAATATGACAATTCACTGACAGTATACGCTGGGGAAATCAATCGCCGCAGGTTATTTTTGCACTGGAATTTGTGAGAATACTATGGGAGATTATCCGAAAGATTTACAGCATTTTTTTGTGGTTGGGCTCAGTTATAAAAAATCTGACTCCGCCGTAAGAAGTCGTTTCGCCATCAGCCAGGAACAATACGATTGGATTCTGGAACAGGCCAACGCCCGCGGTATTGCTGAACTGTTCGTTTTATCTACCTGTAATCGCACCGAACTATATGCCCTCGCTCCTAATATGGAGACCCTGATCTCCCTGATCTGTGAAGCTACCGGGCAGTCGGAGGAAGAATTCAACCAATTTGCTTACCTGTACCGGGCTGAAACTGCGGTTCAACATCTGTTCCAGGTGGCAGCCGGACTTGATTCACAAATCCTGGGCGATTATGAAATTGTAGGACAAATCAAGATCGCCATCAAATACGCCAAGGAAAAAGCTGCAATCGGTCCTTTTATCGAACGCCTTTTCAACCAGGTGCTGGCAACTTCCAAACTGATTAAAAATCAAACAGCGCTGAGCAGTGGCTCGGTTTCTGTTTCCTTTGCCGCGATTCAGTACCTGAAAGACAAGGTACCCGATGTGGCCAATAAATCTGTTCTGCTGATTGGAACTGGTAAAATCGGTCGCAATACCTGTAAAAACCTAATCGATTACCTGGGTTGCACCAACATCACCCTGATGAACCGCACCCACGAAAAAGCAGAGCAACTCGCAAAAGAACTTGAACTGGCAGCATTGCCCGCCAGTTTCCTGGCACAAACAGTTGCTGAAACCGATATTATCATTGTTGCCTCCAATGCTGCGGAAGCAATTATTCGCCCTGAACACCTGATTCCCGGTACTCAACAATGGATCATTGACCTCTCTATACCTAATAACGTAGCTCCTGAAGTGAGTGAAGTGGAAGGAAAGGAACTGCTCAATGTTGACCAGCTTTCGCGCATGAAAGATGAAACCCTGCTGAAGCGCCAGGCCGAAGTACCCAAAGCCCTCGCCATCATTGCTCAACAAAGTGGTGAGTTCTACGACTGGTGTAAAATGCGCAAACAACTGGCTGTATTGGGACAGGTAAAACTCAAACTCGAAGAAATTCATGTAAACACCCTGAGCACTGATCCACAGCATCCTCAATGGGTTTATACTACTACCTTTGCCAACACCGAAGAAGCTGCAATCCGGATTCAAAAAGTGCTGAACACTATGGCAGCCAAAATGCGGGTGAAAAACCAGCGTGGTTGTCATTACCTGGAAGCAATTAACGATTTCATGGCCTTCGGCGCCAATTAACATGAACAAGATTATCAGAATCGGAACGAGAGACAGTCAATTGGCTGTCTGGCAGGCTACATTAGTACAGTCGCTGCTCAAAGCAAAAGGATTTCAAACCGAATTGGTTCCCCTGAAATCAGATGGCGATATCGATCTCGTTACTCCCCTCTATGCCATGGGCGTACAGGGCGTGTTCACCAAAACACTCGACAGCGCTTTGCTGAGTGAGCGCTTTG
>JALOMU010000026.1 GCA_025455285.1 Flavihumibacter sp. | reverse complement strand
GGTATTGGTAGAGTTTGACCGGATTTCCGAAAGAGGTGGCGTGTTGGGAGCCATGGAACGCATGTACCAGCGTAATAAGATCCAGGAAGAAAGTCTGCACTATGAAATGCTGAAGCATACGGGAGAATTACCGATCATTGGCGTGAATAGTTTCCTGAATAAAAAGGGCTCCCCAACAGTCATTCCGGGAGAAGTGATCCGTAGTACCCGGGAGGAAAAAGAACAGCAGATGCGGATCCGGCTTTAAAGCGGTTGAAAGAAGTGGCGGTAGCCAATGGAAACCTGTTTGAGGAGTTAATGGAAACGGTGAAATACTGTTCCCTCGGACAAATTACCCATGCTTTATACGAAGTTGGCGGTCAGTATCGCAGGAATATGTAGTTTAGGTGTCAGATACATGTTAAGACGATGTATTTACTCATGTCTGACACTTATGAGAAAATTACTCTTACTGACTCTGGCCCTGGGTAGCCTTACCGGCCAGGCACAAACGAAGAAAAAAGCAGCGCGCGCTACTGCGGCCACCCCAACAGCAACCACTGTTTCCCTGGATGAACGTTTCCGGACGGTAAAATTCCGGAACATCGGACCCTTTCGGGGTGGCAGATCGGTTGCTACCTGCGGAGTTCCCGGAAACGATAAGATCTATTACATGGGTACCACCGGTGGGGGCCTTTGGAAAACCACCGATGCGGGTATCAGCTGGCAAAATATTTCCGATGGTTATTTTGGTACAGGTTCAGTTGGTGCTGTTGCCGTAGCTGAATCCGATCCTAATGTTGTGTATGTAGGAATGGGCGAACATGCGCCTCGCGGAGTAATGACTTCCTACGGAGATGGCGTTTACAAAAGCACGGATGCGGGTGCAACCTGGAAAAAAATCGGTTTACCAGATAGCCGTCAGATCGCAGCCATCCGAATCCATCCCAAAAACGCCGACCTGGTATATGTGGCCGTGCAAGGCGCATTAAATGGTCCTTCTGAAGAGCGCGGCATTTACAGAACTGATGATGGCGGTACCACCTGGAAAAAAATCCTTTACGTTAACAGCAGCACCGGATGTTCGGATCTGAGCATGGATATGACGAATCCAAGAATCCTGTACGCTGCTATGTGGGAACATCATCGCCTGCCCTGGGAAGTAAAAAGTGGCGGACCGGGTAGCGGCCTGTATAAATCTACCGATGGTGGCTTAACCTGGAACAAACTGGATCAGGGAATTCCGGCTGCATTGGGTAAAATGGCGATCGAAGTATCACGCAGCAATCCGTCCAAAGTATATGCACTCATTGAAAGCGATACCGAAAAAGAGTTGGGTGGCTTGTTTGTATCGGAAGATGCCGGTGCTTCGTTTAACCGTGTCAGTAAGGATCACCGGTTAACGACCCGTGCCTGGTACTATATCGAATTGGCGGTGAATCCACAGAATGAAAATGAAGTGCATGTCTTGGGAGCAGAGTGGGTAAAAAGTATTGACGGAGGAAAGAGCTGGAGTAATTTACATACAGCTCATGGCGATTATCACCAGTTATGGTTCAATCCCTCCAATCCTTCCAACTTTGTAATGGCGGATGACGGCGGTGCATCCATTAGCTTTAATGGAGGAAAAAGTTTCAGTCCGCTCGATAATCAGCCAACTTCGCAACTGTACCGGATCAATGTAGACAACCAGTTTCCCTATCGCATCTATGCCGGCCAGCAGGATAATACATCTCTTGTTATTGAAAGCCGGAATCTATGGGGTGGAAATATCGGGGAGCGCAACTGGTTTTATTCTGCGGGAGGTGAAAGTGCTTTCCTGGCTTTTGATCCGGATCAGCCGACCTTCGTCATGGGTGGCAGTTACCAGGGAACCATCGAATTATTGAATCAAAAAATCAATGAAGGTAAAGGGGTGATGGTAGTGCCGCTGCAATACCAGAGCATTATGCCCAAGCGGATGAAATATCGGTTTAACTGGAATGCGCCTATTGTTTGGTCGAAGGCCGATGGGGGAAGTTTTTATCATGCAGGCAATCATTTATTTAAAACCTCCAACCTGGGTAAAACCTGGACAGTTATTTCGCCGGATCTGACCCGAAATGATACAAGCAAGATGGGTAAGAGTGGGATACCTTATACCAATGAAGGTGCAGGGGGTGAGAATTATGGAACGATCGCGTATGTGTCAATTTCCAAAGATGGCCAGGTAATCTGGACAGGCAGTGACGACGGACTTGTACACCTGTCGAGAGATGGCGGTGCCAACTGGAAAAATGTAACACCGGCCGGATTGCCGGAATGCCTGGTTAATAGTATTGAAGTATCACCACATAATCCAGCCACCGTTTATATCGCCTGCACGAGATATAAAATGAATGATTTGTCGCCCATGCTGTATCGCAGCGATGATTATGGAGCCAGTTGGAAACGAATTGATGCAGGTATTCCTGCAGGTGCCTATACAAGAGTTGTAAGAGAAGACCCTGTTCAAAAAGGATTGTTGTTTGCCGGAACAGAAACGGGACTCTTTGTTTCCTGGAATAACGGTGATGCCTGGACGAGATTACAGTTGGGTTTGCCTGTAACGCCGGTTACCGATTTGAAAATCCACCAGGGTAACCTGATCGCAGCCACCATGGGAAGGTCTTTCTGGATACTGGATGATCTGTTTATGGTACGTCATTCCGTGTCATTAGCGGATACCAATTCTGTGAAACTGTTTGGGGTGGAGAAAGTGTATCGGGTAGGTGGCGGTAGTGCCCTGAATGCAACAGGCAGTACGGATGATCCAAAACCGATGACTCCCTCCAATGAAGGCGTAAATGCGCCAACCGGGGCAGTGTTCTACTATCAATTACCAACCCTCTCCGATTCAGTTGCCATGACATTGGAGATTCGCGATACTCGCGGTCGACTGGTACGCTCGTACTCAAATAAGCCGGATTCAACATTTGTGGAATATGCAGGCGGACCATCGCCCGATCCTTTGTTGCCAAAACGCGCCGGATTGAATCGGTTTGTCTGGAACCTGCGCCATGCTACTTATCCGGGAGTACCCACGGCCTACATAGAAGGTAGCTGGGATGGGCATCGCGCAGCACCAGGGAAGTATGAGGCAGTACTGAAAGTTGGTGGCACTGAACAGCGACATGCGTTCACTATTGCAGCTGATCCAAGAATTGAAGCAAGCCAGGCAGAATATGAAGAGCAGGATGAATGGATTACCAAAGTGGAAGATGGGTTAAGAGATATCCATGGCGCAATTAATAAAATGCGGGTGGCCAAAAAACAGGTGGCTGATTTACTCCAGCTAATTGGCGACAAACCCGCCTATGCCGAACTGAAACAATCCGCTTCCAGCCTGCACACAAGAATGGAAAAATGGGAGGAAGAACTGATTCAAAACCGCAGCCAGAGTTACGACGATATCATCAATTTTGTCAATAAACTCAGCGCGGATTATTTCTTCCTGAAAGGCGAAATGGATACCAATATTCCATTTGTTACAGACGGACAAAAAGAACAATTCAACACATTGGAAGCTACCTGGAAGCCGCTTAAAGCTGAGTATACAGGCATAGTGAATGCACTACCTGCACTTAACCAGCTCTGTCGTAAACTGGGTATTGAACGGGTAATGATGCCGTTAGATTAATAGCGCAATGGAGAAAAAGAAACCATCCTTTGATGTGGTGAATGAGGTGCTGGAAGATTGCATACTGGCTTATCCGGTGTCTTCATTCATTATCAGCCTGTACAAACAATACCTTCAAAGGGGAAGTCTGAGTAAAAAACAGTTACAGGGTTTATACGGAAAGGCCTCGAAAATCGAAGGCCTTTCCCCCGGTAAACTAGCTACCCTGGAGGCATTGATTCATAAGATGCCTACACGGTTAAAGTCGGTTGTGCCTCCCCGTGATAGTAAACCGGAACCGGAAAAAGATGAGGCAGCCGGAGAGTTAATCAGCGCCATCCTCGAAAAAGTTCCTGAACACAAGCGGGTAGTTTTTCTTCAAACGAAATACGATAGTAATGAAGTGCTGACTTCTACTGAAATGGCTGATCTGAAACGAATCGCTAAGGCCCTGGGTCTTCAGATCAACTGACAGCCAAATCCCGGTGCATCAAGTGGTATCAAACAACCCTTCTCAATCCTGAATCCTCCGGTTATGATATCCTTGCTCAATTCAAGGCTGCCATCCAGGTCGAGGTAGCGGGTGTTTGAGCAGGAGAGAGCAACATGAAGCGCGGCAGTAATACTTAATTTGCTTTCATCATTACAACCCCAGAACAAGGCAATGCCTCCCTGTTGTGCAAGTTGACCGATTTCCTTTGCAGCAATTATGCCGCCACATTTCATCAGTTTAATATTGTAGACGCCATAACGTTTAGGTGTATGCGCCAATCGGAAAGCAGTGGAAGCATCCAGTAAGGATTCATCCGCAACTAAAATACTTCGTTGTTGATCTGATAGTTGAAAAAGATCTTCATCAGCAGTTTCAGGCAGGGGTTGTTCAATCAGCTCAATGCCGGCTTTTTCAACGCCCGCCATAAACCGCTTTAGTTTAGGGAGATCATACCCCCGGTTGGCATCCACCCGCAATTGAATGCTCGTGCCCACCACCTCGCGGAGCCGAAGCATTCTTTCCAGATCCTGCTCTACATCCATACCTGTTTTAATCTTGAGGATTTGGAAGCCCATATCCAGGTACTCTCGTGCATCAGTAAGGGTTCCTGCTATATCCTTGATGCCAATGGTAACGGAGGTGGGGAGCGGTTTGATTTTTTGTCCGTAGAATTCCAGCACCGGTATACCCAGGAATTTCCCAAACGCATCGTGCAAGGCAAGATCAACCGCGGCCAGTGATCCGGGCAGGTGGTTAAAATGAACAGTGGCTTCATCAATCAATTGGTTGAAATGCCGGACATCCCTTCCGATAAAGCTTTCCAGGAAACCGGATTGTAAATGACGAAGGGTGTCGGCTGGGTTTTCTCCAACTACCTCTTCAAAAGGGTTCGCCGAACCCAAACCGGTAAGGCCATTTTCGAGTGTAAGCTCCAGGAAAACGATTGCTGCATCCGAACTGGTGCTATAGGCAATTGAGTATGGTTTAGAGAGTGGGATATTCTCCAGCCAGGCGCGGTAGGAATGAATTTTCATGCGGTAACCAATTAGGATTGTGAGGGCAGTAGGTTTTGTAAAACCGGCAGAAGTTTTTGCACTCCTTCCTGTAAAGGGAGCAGCACTGGCAGGTTCAATTCCGCCTCCAGTTTTCGTTGAAATTCGAAGGACTCTTCTGTTGTACAATCTTCCGTATTCAGCGCAACGGCGATAACAGTGGAGCCATAGTGCCGGATCAGTTCGATTTCAGATTTTACGGAAGGAATTTCTCCCCAGGCGGGTGTGTGTTCGAAATGTTTTCGTTTGGGGGCATGCACCAATACGGTGTATTTGGCATTGCCGGAAACCAGGAATTCAGATCCAGCCGGACCGCTAGGATTTCGAAGGGCTGATTGTCCTTCAAGCAAAATAATGTCTGGGTTTGCTTCTTTCCAGCATTGCAGAATAGCATGTTCCAGTTCACCGGAAATAAAATCATTCAAGGTAGAATCGAAAATGAATCCATATTGACCGCCCTGTAACCATCCTGTTTGTCCTGTATAAATCATTTGTGCCCGTATGCCCGCTGTTTCGCATGACTGGCGGATCAAACGGCAGGTGGTTCTCTTTCCCATGGCACAGTCCATGCCCAACACTGCAATAGTGGGTGCCGTAACGGAAAATATTTCTCCGGACCAGAAATGAAGATCTGCCCTTTTTTTGGGTCTTCGGATGTCAATAAGTTCAACACCATATTCCGCTGCCAGGGTAACCAGATATGAACGTTCGTTCAGGTAGTCGTGCAGCCCATTCACTATGGAAATTCTGTTTCGAATAGCCAATTCAATAATCGTCAAAAAATCGGGGGGCAGAATTCCTCCTACTGTAGCAACTCCAATGATACAATAGCGGAGATCACTATGCGCTGCCAGGGCGGCATCCAGGTCGGCATAAACAGGAATGCCCCTGTGTTTCCCATCCAGCACTTCTCCTGCGTCCCTGCCAGCCTGTTTAAAATCGATAATGCCGGCAATCTCAAATCGTTCAGTGCCGCGAATGAGTCCGTGTGCGGTTTTAGCATCTGAATGGTCCAGTAATCCGTTTGTAATTACAATAGCTTTTGGTCGGTTCATGAGTTCATCGTTTGATTAATCTGCCGGGAAAAGTTCCCAGGAATTCTTTGTTGGTATATACCAGTTCTCCATTCACCCAAACTTTCAGGATTCCATCAGAAAGGGCTTGTGGGTTTTGAATAGTGGCATGGTCCTGAACAGTATCCGGATCCAGCAGTACCAGGTCGGCATAGTAGCCGGCCGCGATAAGTCCTCTTTGCCGGATGCCTACATGTTCAGCAGAGAGGGCCGTCATTTTATTGATCGCGGTTTCGAGCGACATGATTTTTTTATCGCGCACGTACTGAGCCAGCACCCGTGTAAAGGAGCCATATCCACGGGGGTGTCCGCCATCTGCTCCATCCGAACAAATATTCGTGTGTTGCCAGCTCAGAAAAGCCGATACATCGGCATTGGTCATGGATTTTCCCATAATGCCTTCAACTCCACCACTATCCGGATTGGCTTTGCGATAGGTTTCCGCTTCCGCGATCAATGCCATCAGGGTGCGGGCAGGCGTTTCCTTTCGCAGCGCTGCCACTTCCGAAAGTGTTTTGCCGCGATATTCCGGCCGGGGTTTAAATGCAACCAATACTGATGCAGCGGGATCCAGGCTTTGGGTTACCGCGAATTCAGCACTTGCTTCATTGGTATAATCTGTTTTTGGAAACAACACTTTCAAAGTGCTACGCCAGAATTCATACGGATAAACATCCGCTGTGATATTGATTCCCTGCTGTCTTGCTCTTTCCAGTCGGGCCAGGATAGCAGGTGCTGTTTTCCAATCGTTTTTCAATGCAATTTTCAGGTGCGAAATCTGAACCGGAATACGGGCTTCTTTTCCGATGCTGATTATTTCTTCTATGGCATCTCTCAACTGGATGTCTTCACTCCGGAGATGACTAATATAACGTCCCTGGTTAAACGAAGTAACCTTTGCCAGTTCCAACACTTCATTATAGGAAGAGAACCAGGCACCATCATATTCCAATCCGGTTGACAAACCCAGTGATCCTTTTTTTAATTCCGCAGCCAACAGGACTTTCATTTTATTCAATTCTTCGGGGGTAGCTGTCCGGTGCAGGTTATTTTCTCCCATAACTTTTTCACGCAGACCCGTATGTCCGGTATAGGTTGCCAGATTAATAGCGGGAGCGTTTCTTTTGAAGGAACTATCCAGGCTGTCCATCCAGCTACCATATCCATCCTGTCCGGCTACGATGGTAGTGATTCCCTGGTTCAGTGCTGCCATGGCATGTGGTTTGGAATGCAGGGAACCTTCGAGGTGACTATGTGTGTCAATAAAACCGGGAGCCAGGATCTTTCCTCCTCCGTCTACCACGGGTTCACCGGGGAAGGGTTGCAGTTCACCCACTGCCAGTATTCTATCTCCTTCCAGGCGAACGGCTGCAATGCGGGCAGGTGTACCTGTACCATCTACTACTTTCACATTGGTGATAATTCGGGTAGGCTTAATCGTTACAGGGTTTCCATTGAACCAATTTCTTACAGCCATCAAGGCGGATCCATTACTCCCATTGCTGAGCAGTATCAGGGTTCGTTTCTTTTTGACATCCCGCATAATGATATTTCCAAATCCTGTCCAGCCTCCGGTATGCGAGTATTGTTCTCCTGCTTTGTCGATTCCCCATCCAAAGCCATAAGGATAACTGGAATCGCGGCCTGGAATATTCAAAGCAACAGGTTGAAATGCCATCGCAAGGGTAGCTGGCTTAATGATCTTGGGTTTATACAATTGTTGTTCCCATTTCAGCAGGTCTTCTGCAGAGGAAAAGAGGTTGCCATCTCCGACCACACCATCCCAGAAAGTAAGATCATTCAGTCTGCGTTGCCCATTTTCTTCCCGGAATCCTTTTACCTGCTCAGGGTTATTAACAGTGTCGGGTAGACGAAAAATATAGGTATTCTTTAATCCAAGCGGACGAATGATTTCTTTATTGAAAAATTCTTCCATTCGCTGGCCGGAAACTGTTTCAATGATGGAGGCCAGTAATACGTAATTGGTGTTGCAGTAAGACCAGGAAGTTCCGGGTGAAAATTGCATGGGAGGCCGGTATTGAGCAAGCATTGCAAGCAGCAATTCATTGTTAAGTGTATCCGCATTACCCCGGTTGTTATTGAATACATCAAAATATTCCGGCAAGCCGGATGTATGTGTCATGAGTTGCCGGATCGTGGCCTCCGGATAGGGCAAGGTTGGCAGGTATTTTTTCGCAGGGTCGTCGAGTTTTAACAAACCCCGGTCATACAGGATCAATATGCCCGCACAAATAAATTGTTTGGTTACTGATGCAAGGTTAAAGGGGGAGGAAATGCTCAATGGTTTTCCCGTTTGAAAATCAGCTACCCCATAGGTTTTGGAGAGCAATGGTTTTCCGTTTTCTGCGTATAGAATTACGCCATTAAATCGACCTGATTGATAGAGGGCAGTAAGCACCGAATCTATTTTTTGCACCTGAGCAATAAGATGATTCGGGCTATTAAGCTGCAAGGCAAGCGCCAGCAGCAGGACGATCAGTTTTTTCATAACTGCAGTTATGACCTGAATTTAGTTATTTAATCAGACAAGCCTGATATCTTTACCTATGCAAATTACGATACAAAATGACCGCATTCGGGCAGTCATCCACCCAATAGGGGCGGAATTGCAGGAGTTAAAAGATCTGCAAACAGGAGTTAATTATTTATGGAGCGGAGATCCTGCCTATTGGGGCAAGTATTCACCCGTGCTGTTTCCGATAGTTGGAGCGCTTAAGGAGAATACGTATTTCTATAAGGGGCATCAGTATTCCTTATCACGGCATGGATTTGCACGCGAAAGAAGTTTTGAATGCATAGACCAGTCGGCAGAGAGTGCCAGTTTTTTATTGACAGCAGATGCTACTACGCAGGAAGTATATCCATTCGACTTTCAATTGGTGATCCGCTACACCTTGCTTGATAACCTGCTTGCCTGCTCTTATATGGTTACGAATCCTGGTTTGGAAGATTGCTACTTTTCTATCGGGGCGCATCCTGCATTTGCCGTGCCGCTTGGAATTTCGGGTGAGGGTGAGCGATATGAAGACTATTACCTGGAATTTTCTGACTCGGGTGCTTTGCAGCGATATACGTTGGAAAATGGTTTGATAGGAAAAGCGACTACTGAAATTCCGCTTCAGGATCACAAGTTGCGGCTTCAAAAAGAACTGTTCAGGCAGGATGCGATAGTGTTGAAAAATCTACCCGATACGGAGATCCGGTTGCGGTCAGAGAAACACCAGCACGGGCTTGATTTTGGGTTTCATGATTTTCCCTTTTTCGGGATTTGGGCGGCAAAGGACGCGCCTTTTGTTTGTCTTGAACCCTGGTGCGGCATTGCGGATAGTGTTGATCACAACCAGCAACTGACAGAAAAGGAAGGCATTATTTGTCTGCCACCCAATGAAATTTTCGAACGTCAATGGACGGTGCGTATTTATTGACCCTTGGTAACGTCAATGGACCAGGCCGGGCCGGATGAAATTTTAAATTGATCAGCAAAATTTCCCTGGTTAATTCCAAATGAAAGATTGAGCAGGCTGTTCAGGTAAGCAACCGGCTGGCCTGCTGCCACAGCGGAAAAAGTAG
>JALOMU010000463.1 GCA_025455285.1 Flavihumibacter sp. | reverse complement strand
AGGGTGTCAGGAGAATTGTTGGTGTAAGTCAAAACCTGCTTGCCGGTGAAGCGATTGGTCTTTACATCCATATCGATGGTCATTTTGTAATCGACTTCCTGCTGCCAGCGACTAGGCTGGGCCGTTAGAGAGGAGTTGACTAAGACTAAACAGATAAGTAACCAGGACAAATGTTTTTTCATATGCGCGTGTTGATGAGCTGAAACGGTAAATTTCAGAAAAAATGCCAAGACTTAAGCGGGAGCGTTGGAAATCTTAGAGAGTAAGTTTATCGCGCACCAGACGGCCTTCTTTGGAGAAGGTCAGGTCGCGTTTATTCAAGTCTGATTTACTAACCAGCAGGCGGTACTCGGTTTTATCACTTGGCTGGATGAGCTCAAAATAGCCAACAATTTCCCAGTCGGCGTATTTGCTCTTATCAAGTCCCTCCATTACTTCCTCCGGCAGTTCTTCCTGGGTGATTTCCTTTTGGGAGCCGGTCCAGGTGCCATCGTTTTTAAAATAGGCTTCGTATTTATCGCCACCTAATTGGAAGTATACTACAAAGTGGGAGAGTTTATCTTTCCATTCCACACTTTCCGCGTTCCGGTATTTGTATTTAAACGCATCCGTAACTACGGCAGGAATTTTACGGATCTGGGCATTTAAGGGCTGAGTGATCGCAATTCCGGTCAGAACAAGTAATCCAAACAGTACAGATCTCATATTGACGTTCATTGATAATATACAAATATCCTTAACCACATGATAAGGAAATCCTAAAAATCAGGCAGTTGTACCTTCAACTACCAGTACAATCTCCCCTTTTACCGGCTTGGCACCGAAATATTGTGCCAGTTCTGCCAGGCTGCCACGTTTGGTTTCTTCGAAAAGTTTGGTCAACTCCCTGGATACAGCAGCCTGACGATCAGGTCCAAAATAAGTTTGCAGTTCTTCCAGTGTTTTCACCAGGCGCATGGGTGATTCATAAAAAACCATGGTGCGCTCTTCGGTAGCCAGTTTTTTGAGCAGGGTTTGTCTTCCTTTTTTAAGGGGAAGAAAACCTTCAAAGCTGAAGCGATTGATCGGCAGCCCACTGTTTACCAGGGCAGGCACAAAGGCTGTGGCGCCCGGGAGGGTTTCGACCTTCACATTGTTGCGGATGCATTCTCGCACCAGCAGGAAGGCCGGATCCGAGATTTGATCCACGAGGTGTTGCAACACTTTGTGTTCATTGTGCTGGTGATAGGGAGTCAGCGGTTTTTGAATCTGAAAATGATTCAGCAGGCGGGCGCTGTTTCGGGTATCTTCTGCGAGGATAACATCCACCTCTTTCAGCACATCCAGTGCGCGGAGGGTGATATCCTGCAAATTGCCGATTGGCGATGGAACCAGATAAAGCATTACTGCACGCTTATCTCGAATTGCTCCATTACGGGGTTAGCCAGTAATTTTTTAGCTGCCTGCTCAGCAATGGCACGGGCTTCATCTGCAGAATTGGCTTCCACCTGGAGACTGATATTTTTTCCAATGCGTACATCCTGGATAGCGTTGAGGCCCAGATTTCCCAATCCGCCCATAACGGCTTTACCCTGGGGATCCAGCAACTCTTTCAAAGGCATTACTTTAACCTGAACTGCGAAAGTCATTCTGTTTTGTTTTTAAAGGCCAAAGATACAATAATATAAACGAGGAACACGACCGGCATGGCAGCCCATTTCAATAAGAAAGCTGCAAGAATAGCAACAATAATCACCAGGTATTTGGGCATGTTTTCTTTGAATCCAAAACTTTTGAATTTGAACGCCATGATGGGCAGCGTACTCACCATCAGGTAACTCACCAGGAAGATGATGCCATACAGCACCCATTTATTTAATAAGAGATTGGCTGCCCATGCTGTGTTCTCCGACCAATACAAAAGAGGAAAAGAGGCGATCAGCAATCCAACTGCGGGAACCGGAACGCCTTTGAACCCGTAGGATTGTGTGGTGTCGATATTGAACCTGGCGAGGCGATAGGCTGCAGCACAGGGCACCAACACGGCGGGCAGGGTCCACCAGATAGAAGCATCCAATCCGTTTACCTCTTTCGCCAGGCTGAGTCGAAGGAATTGATAGAGAATCAAGCCGGGTGCAACACCAAAGCTCACAACATCCGCAAGTGAGTCGAGTTGTTTACCCATTTCAGAACTTGCCTTCAGGAGTCGTGCTACAAATCCATCGAAAAAATCAACCACTGCAGCCAATGCTATAAACAGGGATGCCAGGTAGATTTTCTCCGGCATATCGAGCAGGTATTCACCAGCCGGACCATTGGCGATGATGATACCATTCTGCAGGATCGTGATAATGGCAAGGAAACCCAGCACCAGGTTGAGCAGGGTAAAGAGGTTGGGAATTTGTTTCATGTTATCGGTTAGCGGTGGGCGTTAGTTTATTTGGATTTCATCAAACGTTCGATATCATCAGCAGTGATGGGGATATTGGCCATGAGGTCTTTATTCCCGGTACGGGTGATCCAGAAATTATTTTCAATGCGTATTCCCATTTTTTCTTCCTCAATATAGATACCTGGTTCAATGGTGAATACCATACCTGCTTTAATAGGTTCGGTGCGGGTTCCGAGATCGTGCACATCCAGTCCCAGGTGATGAGAAATACCATGATACAGGTATTTTCTGTACGCGCGGTTTTCAGGGTCTTCGTTTTTGATAGCTTCTTTATTGAGCAGACCGATCTTCAAGAATTGTTTGGTGGCTTCGGCTCCAACTTTATCGGTGTATTGCAAAACAGTAATACCGGGCTTGAGAATGGATTTCGCATAGTTATGCAAATGCAGACAGGCATTGTATACTTCTTTCTGCCGCTTGGTAAATTTTCCATTCACCGGAATGGTGCGGGTAAGATCTGCATTGTATCCACCGTATTCAGCACCAAAATCCATCAGCAGGAGTTCACCGTCGAGGCACTCGCGGCTGTTTTCAACATAATGCAAGGTGCGGGCACGATCACCACTGGCAATGATGCTTCCGTAAGCCGGACCAACAGAACGGTTGCGCAGGAATTCATGGTAGATCTCTGCTTCGATTTCATATTCCATCACACCGGGTTTCACGAATCCGAGCAGGCGGCGAAAGGTTTTTTCAGTGATGTCGATTGCCTGTTGAATGACTGCAATTTCCTGCGGGGTTTTAATCGCCCTCAGTTCTTTCATGATGCGCGCAGAACGTTTGTAGTGGTGCAAGGGATACCGACGTTTCATCTCTTCTGCATACCGATAATCGCGAACCGGCACCAGGTTGGCCTTGCGGTCATTTTCATTGGTGTTCAGGTAGATGGTATCAGCCAGGTGTATCATGGGTTGCAGCACCGCATCCAGGCTATCCAGCCAGATAATGCTTTTAATGCCGGAGATGTCAGTGGCCTCCTGTTTGCGCAGGCGGTGACCATCCCATTTTTCCTTCAGTTCATTAGGACGAACCAGTACCAGTACCTCGCGCATAGCAGGGTCTGGGTGGAAGGGCGCCAGGAGCAGCATGGTGTCTTCCTGCTGAATGCCGGTTAGCCAGTAAAGGTCGGAGTTTTGTTTGAAGGGGTACAGAGCATCTCCATTTGTTGGTAATTCATCATTGCTGTTGAAGATGGCGATGGACATGGGGTCCATGGCTTTGATAAATCGTTTGCGGTTCTGTATGAAGAGGTTGGAATC
>JALOMU010000462.1 GCA_025455285.1 Flavihumibacter sp. | reverse complement strand
GAAATCATTCCGGCTGCATAAAAAAAACTGATGTGCTTCTGAAGCAAACTCCTCGGCCACAGCTTTTCCAATGCCCTTGCTGGAGCCTGTTATCACAATAATCATGCGTAAATGTACGCCATCTTATGCAGTTGTTTTGCCAGGTTTTCTTTTAGAATTGCTAAAACGGCGCATAAAGAAAAAGGTGCCGATCATCAGCAGTGATCCGGCTGCAATAGGTTTAGGGAATGCAGCCAACATACTCTTCTGCTGCTTTCCTGAAATAAGTTCCTCCAGTTGCCAGCTATCTTTGGAAGTAATCGGCTCTGCCTGATCGGAGTAACGAAATCCTTCCAGGAATTCACTTTGTGACAATAAAAAAGGTAATACCTTTTTTATTGCAGGTAACTGATCCATTGTGCCAACAGCATTAATCTTTAGAACTCCGTTTTTACCGAGTAAGCGAAGGTTGTAATTCACCAGTGATTCATCACTTCCGTTTACGTTGACTTCCGTAGCCCAATAAAGCGCTTTTTTATATTCATCGAAATAGGGAACCATTACCCAGTTTTCTACCTGTAGCGAATTGAATCCAAGTTCCAGTCTTTTTTCATTGGCTTCCTGTAACTGTTCACGAATATTATTAAGCAACTCAAGATGGTCAAATTCTTTCTGTTTATCGCTTGAAACATATCCGATCGGAGCGTAACTAATAACAAAACTATAATCGTTGTTGATGTTGGAAGGAATAAAATCGGATCGAACAATCATGCCCAGCACCTCATCATCCGGAATATTCCCCCAGATGTTTTCCAGGATATATCTGGCCTGATCTGGTTCAATAAAATAATGTCCGTCAGGCACTTTCATTCGAATTGACTGATCAGAAAACCGGAGTTTACCTGAATGAAATTTCAAAACCTGGTTAAGGGAATCTGCCTGTTTTTTAAAAGTTGCCTGAATTTGACTGGGTTCAGAGGATGCCAGCTGAACACTGTCGATCGGTTCGGCATAGGCAGATAAGGAAGCAATCAGAGCGCTGCCTGCGAGTAGAATTTTGGTCATAGGGATCAGAATATTTAGGGTGCTACGGACTGCCAAGATAGTAATTCTATAGAATCATGCAATACCTTTGTCTAACATATATGAAACATTATTCACATTTATTCTTCGATTTGGATCATACCCTGTGGGATTTTGAGGAAAACGCGAAAAAAACCCTCGAACATCTTTACAAAGAGATGCAATTGTCGACAATAGGCATAAGTGATTTTACTTATTTCCATAAACAGTATTGTGCGCACAATGACCGATTATGGGAACGCTATCGTAAAGGATTGATTAAAGTGGATGAGCTTCGCTGGAAGAGAATGTGGCATACCCTGCTGGATTTCAAAATCGGGGATGAATTATTGGCAAAAGAATTAAGTACGGCTTTCCTGGCTCATCTGCCACACCGGAATATTTTGTTTCCCCATGCCCATGAATTACTGACCTACCTGCGTGAAAAAGGGTATGCTTTACATTTAATCACCAATGGATTTGAAGAGGTTCAGCATGCCAAACTGAAGAACGCAGGAATAGATCATTTTTTTGGGGAAGTTATTACATCTGAAGGTAGCAATAGCCTCAAACCCAATAAGGAAATCTTTGAATTTGCTTTTCATAAAACGGGTGCTTTGCCTCACACCAGTATCATGATCGGTGATCACCTGGAAGCGGATATTATGGGTGCGAAAAATGCCGGAATGGACCAGGTATTTGTGAACCATATACGGGAAACAGCAAGTTTTGCACCAACTTATACGGTGTATAATTTGAGGGAAATAATGGAGATATTGTAAATGGAGGAATGGAAGAGGGAGGAAAGGAAAAGGGGACAACGGAAACTGGAGACAACGGAGACAGGGAGTTCATTGATAGTATAGGAGGTACTACCTTTCAATGCCAACGGGTTGTGTACAAATTAATAACTCCATAAAAGAGGATAGCGGAGCTTGAATGCCTGCTTTTTTCTTTCCAAATTAATAATCATATAAAAAAGGAAGGAGAGCACTGGCATTCACGATGCATGCAGATTAGGGGTTTTAACGACTGACGTCTCACGTTTCACATCTCACTTTTCACCATCTTTCACCTTTCACCTTTCACTTCTTCATCGTCGCCAACACATCCACACCGCCCTTAACTGCCTGGCCGAGTTGTACATTAACCTCGGTACCAACCGGAAGCAGCAGGTCCACACGGCTACCGAATTTAATGAAACCCAGTTCTTCATTCTGTTTTACTTTCATACCGGTTTTCAGGTAATTGACAATTCTTTTGGCAAGTGCACCAGCTATTTGTTTTACGAGGATTTCTGTATTGCCGGTTTTTAAGACAACACTGTGACGTTCATTTTCCGTGGATGATTTGGGATGCCAGGCCACCAGGTATTTACCTTTGTGGTATTTGCTGTAAACAACTTCACCGGATATTGGATTACGATTGACATGCACATTAGCCGGACTCATAAAAATGCTTACCTGCAGGCGTTTGTCGTG
>JALOMU010000461.1 GCA_025455285.1 Flavihumibacter sp. | reverse complement strand
TTCTGAATTGGCTCCAATATTCACCGTCTGTTCTACTGCCCCGTTGGTTGTAATCGGGCCGCTGACTTTGATAATGGCGGTTCCGGAAATTGCCTGGGAAGTTGTATTGCTAAGGGTAACAGGTATTTCAATACTATCACCCGGACTCATAAACCTGGGCAAGGCAGTACTAATGACAACAGGATCCGCAATTTTCATTGTTTTTTCAGCTGAACCGAACCGGTTGCCTGCATGCGCTACTGCCATCAATCGAACCTCTCCCGAAAAAACAGGTATTTCAACATTGAAAGATGCTTCTCCATTACTACCGGCACTTACCAATCCGCTCCAGTACGATAAAATCTTTTTTATTCGGCATGGGATTCACCCGCTGGTCCATTCTCAGGTCACCATCCCCACCCGTACTGCTTCGGGTTGCTTTCAATTCCGGAAACAACAACGGATACAAATCAAAGGCATTAACACCAAGTGCTCTGTCAGCATAAAAATATCCGTATGGATCCGGGGTTTTGTAATCCGTAACCTGCAGCACGCCATTGTCCACAGCAGCCAAAGTAACCATCGAACCTGGCACTGCTTTTACACGTACCTGCTGGTTTTTTTTAGACCGGCTCGATGCTTCAGCCAGGATCTCTACCGGAATAGAACGGCGTTTATCCCTTACCGTTACTCCTTTAAATCCATGAGCAACTGTAAGTGGAAGATCACTTTGCGAATGTGTTTTTATGAGGGTTGCCGTAATGTAAACATTCGGCAAATGAGCTTCGCTTATTGGCAAAGTAAGCGTAGCGCTTCGCTTCTCCACATTCAAGTATTGGTAGCTCAGTACTTTATCCTGCTCCATTGTAACCAGCATACGACCACTGAAAGGTGTTTTGAAAAGGAGTTTTGCCTGCTCCCCCGGGGCATATACTTCCTTATCGGTTTCAATGTCAATATTACCATCCGTATTTACTTCGAAGGAAGAATAATCACCACCCCAATTTCCATAACTGTAAAAGGTTCTGCTCACATAAGTATTACTACCGGGAAGGCTTAAACGAAGTTCATAATTACCGGGCGACCTGGGTACAAAACTATAGGACGAGTTCTCTCCGGAGATGTTTACTGTGCTGCTGGCCAGGATCTTTTCCTCTTTCTGGCTTTCATACCGGAAATACGCACCACTTTTGCTCAATACGGTCCGGTATTCATGTTTGATTACTTCCACCGTTGCTTTCTGACCTGTTACAACCTGTTCTACCTTATTCAATGCGATCAGGGGAAACTTTACGGCCTGGTTCAGCGGGAAATAATCATATCCATTGTCACCAATTCCAAGGAAGGCGTCCTGCGTACTGATATTTGCCTGCACCATTCTGCTTACCGGCCGGCCGGTTTCATCAAAAACAGTGGTAAAGAATTTCGCTTGCAACATTCCGATCATCTTATACAAAGCAGGAACCGTATAAGAAATACGGGCTTGCCCCTCTGCATCGGTTTGCCCCTCTTCGAGTTTTTTGTCAAAGAAACTTTGCTGGTTGGTGAGTGCAAACTGGTAGCTGCCGTATTTCTTCGGTGAGAAAAGGACTTGCTTTACCTGAATTTCGGTTTCATAATTCCGGTTGGCAGCAGGCGGACCAAAAAAATTCTGTGCCTCCAATGCCAGCATGGCTGTTTCACCGGGCTTGAGCTCTTTTTTATCCAGTGTGGTTTGTACTTTGATACGATCTGGCACAAACTCTTCTACCTGGATGGGCAGACTGTTCAGCAATACATCATTCCCACTGTACAATTCAAGGATATAGGTGCCTGTTAAAGCTGCAACAGGAATATCAATACTACCATCCGCACTGCCCTCTTTATTAAGGGTTTTCCGGAAGTTTCTCATTTCCTTTCCAGTAGGAAACAAAACTTTGCCTTTAATCGGAAGATCGGCAACCGGATTCCAGTTATAATCGCGTATAATGGCAGCAAAATGCACCTGTTCACCAGGCCGATAAATTCCCCTTTCTGTGTAAACAAATGCATCCAGTCCGGTTGCATTCAACCGCTTCCCACCTACCTCGAAACGGGAAGTATTTACGCGGGTATTGCCAAAGAGCAGGTAGTTGAAGTCAGTAGCGGTTTTGGCAATGATCAAAGCCGGACGAAAACCAGCCTGTTCCTTACGGGCATAACTGATTTCTGCAACTCCATCTGAATTGGTGGTACCCATACCCAGCACCTGGTTATTGGCCCCATAAGCTACCAGGTTCACACCGGTGAGGGCTGTTGCGGAAGCTATGGAATTGGTAAATACAAAAATCTTCTCCTGTCCTTCTTTCACAATCAATCCGATATCTGAAAGTGAAATCATACGATTGTCACTCACCCAGTAATCATCCATGGATCGAACCTTAATATGATAAGCACCCTTCAGTTCCGGCAGTCGATCCTCCAGGTTAAATTCCAGTAATTGCGAAGAGCCGAGTCGCGGAAGCGAACGGGTATCGATTTCTTTTTCATAGATCACATCACCGAGAGTAAAATCGCCTTCTCCCTCATAATAATATTCATCATAATCAGTTACCCCATTCGATTCTTTGGGATAATAGCCGTACCGATTTGCAGCAAGCAGATTGGATTCATAAATTTTGGAAACGACCAGTTTAACCTTCGCCACATTCACTATTTTGATCTCGATATTTCGCGCTCCTTCAGCCGATAAATAACTGGCCTTGCCATTCATAAAACGAATGGATGGCTCCAGCTCTCCAAAAGCAATTGACTCGGTTTGTGCTTCTTTCAATTGTCCGCCTAATACCCCTTTCAATCCTTTTTTAATTTCCAGTTGATACGATTTTTCGGAGTCGAATGCATCACTGGTGATCATAAATCCATCTTCCATG
>JALOMU010000460.1 GCA_025455285.1 Flavihumibacter sp. | reverse complement strand
GCGGATCAGTTAATCCAGGAAATCAAAGATGAGGAAAGTCAGTTGTACCTGGATGTGATTCGTCGTAATAGCGCCCGCATTAGTACAATCATTACGGAACTACTGAATAGTTCAAGATTTCATGTACTGGCTGATCGCAGCAAGTTGAAAATTGCCTTCATGAACCTGGTGGTAAATGCCATTGAAGCGATGGAGCAGGTTGAAAACGCCAGCCTTCTTTTAAGCCTATCATCCGGTGAAAACCAGGTGGTATGTGAGGTAACTGACAATGGATGTGGCATTCCGGCCGAAAACCTGGGTCGCTTATTTGAACCTTATTATACAAGTAAGAGAAACGGTATGGGCCTGGGCCTGGCTTCCACTATGAATATAATCCAGTCGCATAAAGGGTATATTGAAGTACATTCAAAACCCGGTAAGGGCACAACTTTCCTGGTTCATTTACCATTAGAATAAAAAAGGGCTGCCAAAACTGGCAGCCTCTTTTTTTCGGGAACCGGACTCCAACCTAAAAGCCAATGCCTATAAATAAACTGATATTGCTGTTTTTGTTATCGCGAAAAGCTTCTCCTGCAAGGGAACCGGATTTTCCAACCTCTCTCATACCAAGGGTGTAACGGGCACCGATTGTAGTGGGTCCAAGATCAATTCCGAATCCTGCTGCTACACCATAATCAAACCGATTCAGATTTTCGGGGTTCAATTCAGCCAATTCTTCTACTGATCCATCGGATTCCAGATCAGTAATATTGGCACCTGCCAAGTAACTAACATATGGACCCGCATGAATGTTGAAATTTTTAGCCAGATTGATCACACCCAGAACCGGCATTTCGATATAGTGCAGATTGGTACGATACTCTCCTTCTCCAAAAATAGCGTTGTCATAGCTACGTTTACTGCCTTTGTTGGAATACAGTAATTCCGGCTGGATAGAAAAGCCTCTTGTTACAGGGAGCTTCGCATAGACGCCTGCATTTAATCCTGCTTTGAGGTTGTTGTCATTGACGTCATCGCTATAAAAATTACTCAGGTTTAAACCGGCTTTGATGCCAATACGCGGACTCATTCCGTTTTCTCTGATTTCCTGCTCCTGTGCCTGCACTTGCTGTGCTGTAAACAGGGTTCCTGCTGTTACCATTAATAGGGTGATTTTTCTCCATTCTGTTCTCATGATATACGATTTTATATCAGGAGCGTTAAAAATTCTGTGCCAGCTCAGTGGTTACCCATACTGATACAGATCCCGCACTGCAGGGAAATTCAGCACCACCTTTTTCATTTAGGGTGATTTCATCCGTCCGGTGCTTAGTTAGATCAACCATTTTTCTGCCTGCTTTATGTGCGCCGAGCTCCATATATTTCCACCCATCTGTACCATTGGACAGAACTACTGCGAAACCGGAATCAGCCTGTTCAACAGTGCCCGTCCGAACCCATCCAATGCAGTTCGGATGATCAAAATAATCGTGCTGATCCCCCACCAGGCTGGTTTTGCGGAGATAAAGCAGGGCTGGCAACTCCTCCACAGCAGCAAGCCATATTTCGTGTTCATTGCCATCTTCTCCATGGTCTTTATAATGTGCACCATAGAGGGCGGGATAGAAGACACAGGGGGTGCCCTGCATACGCAACAGGATCATCGCGTAAGCCAATGGTTTAAACCAGGCTTCTACGGGAGATTCCAGATCCTGCAGCGGTTGGGTGTCATGATTATCAACAAGGGTAACTGCTAATTCGGGTATAATATTCACCAGTGAGTTGTCGAAAATATGCCGCAGATCAAAATCTTTCCCCATTCGTGAAGCCACAAAAAAGTTGTGATGAAGTGGTGCATCGAAGAGTTGCACCCTTCCGGAGGTGGCCTCTACGTATTCCTTCAATGCATTGGCGTCATGCACATTCCAGTATTCCCCTACGATGAATAAATGATCCTGGGTTATGCTCTGAACATGGTCTACCCATTCATTGATGATATTGGGCGACATGTGTTTGATGGCATCCAGGCGAAATCCACCCACATGTGTAGTTTCAAGGTACCACCGTCCCCAATGTTTGAGCTCCTCTCGTACCTGTGGATTACGGAAATCAATGTCGGCGCTCATCAGGTAATCATAATTACCCAGTTCAGGATGTGGCATCTCTTCCCATCCTTCCCCATATTCATTTTGAATGGAAAATATACCACTTTCCTTAATATCCTCCGCCCAGTCGATGCCACTGAAACAATGATAATCCCAAATGAAATTGGAATATTTGCCAGCTCTTCCGGGGAAGGTGAATTTTGTCCAGGTTTCAATTTGAAAGGGCTCGCTGGTAAATTCATTCCGGTTGGAAGGATCCATCCTTCGAACAGTTACCTTCTCCAATTCATCTGCTCCTGCTTTGTGATTGAAGACCACATCAGCCACTACTTTAATACCATGCTGATGACAGGATTCAATTGCGGCCAGGTATTCTTCTTTGGTTCCATACTTGGTGCGTACAGAACCTTTCTGATCAAACTCACCGAGGTCAAATAAGTCGTAGGTGTCGTAGCCTACTGAATACCCGCCAGATGCACCTTTATACGATGGGGGCAGCCATACGGCATTGATGCCCTGTTTCGCCAATTCAGGCGCTTTCTCTTTTAATTGATTCCAT
>JALOMU010000459.1 GCA_025455285.1 Flavihumibacter sp. | reverse complement strand
TATCGACCATGCACAAACGCTTGCAATCATAGGCCCTAACTTGTATCGGGTAATGTTCTCCAACAAAAAAGAGAAATTGGCACAATATGCTGAAAGAGTGTGGGGCATTACTACCGGAACTGTAGATGAAAAAGCAACAGCAGCCATTGAGAAAACAGTTTCCTTCTTTCAGTCTCTCGGGGTTAAAACCCGTCTTTCCGAATACACGGGTCAATACCAGGAAACAGCCGGTATTATACAGGACCGATTCAGCAAACGCAATTGGAAAGCTCTCGGAGAAAATGGCATTATAACATTAGATAAGGTAAAGGAAATAGTTGAGATGAGTTATTAATACTGAAATAGCTGTTTCAGTCGACAAAAACCATCTATAGCATTTAAAGGCCTGTTCGTTGAAATTCGAACAGGCCTTTTGTATGTAACTGTAGATTTGATTCGCAAAGCAAAAAGCTTGCATACTAATTTTCTCATGTTACATTTATGTGATTTGTAACGAACTCGGGGTGTTTCTACATCCCGTTTTCATTTAAAAGACATGTACGCCTTTCATAGACAGATAACAGCTTTCTGTTAGATTATCCAGCCAACTCATTGAATCGCAAATAACACCATCTGGTGGTCGGCTAATTTCATTGGTTTAACAAACCAAATTCTAACAGTATGAGAAGTAAATGCATGATTCTATTCATGTGCCTACTTGCATTTTTCCAGCAGGCCGCGGCCCAGGATAAAAATGTCTCCGGCACAGTAATCAACAAAAATGGGGAACCAATCGCCAATGCGAATGTCCTGGTGAAGGGAACCAGGGTAGGCACCAGTACGGATCTTGATGGAAAATTCAGTTTACTGGTTCCCAACAATGCCAAAACACTGGTAATTAGTTCCGTCAATTTTAAAAGCCGTGAAATCGGAATCAGCACAACCCCGCTTGCCATCCAACTGGAATCCAGTACAGATGATCTCTCAGAGGTGGTGGTGGTTGCCTATGGTACTATAAAGAAACCGGAACTGACCGGAGCTATCAATACCGTAAAAGCTGCAGATATTGAAAACCGGCCCTTTACTTCCGTGGATAAAGCACTGCAGGGAGCAGTACCCGGCCTCCAGTCTGCTGCCGCATCCGGTGCTCCCGGAGCCATTCAGCAAATTCGGTTGAGAGGCATCGGATCCATCAACGCCAGTTCTGAACCGCTCTGGGTAATTGATGGTATTCCGGTAAACAGTGGGGATGCTTCCCGCATTACCACATCCGCGAATTTGCTAAGCACGCTGAATCCAAATGATATTGAAAGTATCTCCGTTTTAAAAGATGCTTCTGCCGCATCATTGTATGGCTCAAGAGCAGCCAATGGAGTGATACTGATTACAACGAAAAAAGGAAAATCAGGAAAAACAAAATTTCGCCTAGATACTGAAATCGGGCAGAATGATATCGCTTATTACAACAACCGCTACCGTCCTTTGAATGCTGCAGAATATTTTGAATTAACAAGGGAAGGATTAATCAACGCGAATCTTGCAACACCTGCGAATGTCAACCAGGTAATGACTGCCAATTTTGGATTTGGGAATGGAATAGATTTTGACTGGCTGAATGCAGTTACCAGAAAAGCCAATCAGCAGCAGGTGAATCTTAGCGCATCCGGCGGAAACGAGCGTACCACCTTTAACCTATCCGGAGGTTATTTTCGTCAGGATGGGGTTTCCATTGCAAGTGGATTCAAGCGGTATAATGGAGCTATCAGCCTGGTTAACAAAGCCACCGATAAACTTACCTTTTCCGGAAATATAACAGCAGGATTTGTAAACCAGGAAGCACCGCTCACAGGTGGCGCCTTCGGCAATCCGATCTTAAATGCCTATTTTCTGTTGCCCTCTAAACAAGCTTATAAGGAAGACGGATCATTAAACTATGGAGCACCGGATTTTCCGAATGGAGTAATTTATAATCCGGTTGCGGTTTCAAAATTGGATAAAAGGAGTCTGAAACAACTGGGTTTACGTGGCTCCTTCCAGGCAGATTACAAAATCCTGCCTAACCTGAAATTCACTTCTCGTTTTGGCATGGATTATAATGTTCTGGAAGAAAATAATTACAACAACCCATTTCATGGAGATGGTCAAACTGCTAATGGTCGCGGTTTCTCTTTTTATACCAGATTGTTCAACTATAGTTTTACCAACCTGCTCGATTATCAGTTGGCCCTGCTTCCGCAAAAAGACCTGAAACTCAATTTGCAGGCAGGTTATGAAGCCCAGGATTCCAGAACCTTTCAGAGTAATATCCAAGCAGAAGGATTTCCGGCTACCTCGGTATTAACCCTGCCTGTAGTGGCAGCTACTCCCATTGCAGCTTCTGCAACGGGATCAGATTATTCATTTGCATCTGCCCTCTCTTCGCTCAACATCAATTTTCAGGATCGTTTTGTAGTAAGTGGTTCTTTTCGCAGGGATGGTTCCAGCAGATTTGGCATTAATAACAGATATGGTAATTTCTGGTCCGTTGGTGCATCCTGGAACCTGGACCAGGAGAAATTCAT
>JALOMU010000458.1 GCA_025455285.1 Flavihumibacter sp. | reverse complement strand
ATCCTGGAACTTGCCTGTGGAAAAGGTGAGTATACGGTTGGATTATCTGCGCTGCACCCAAGCCAGAATTTCATTGGCATTGACGTGAAAGGCAACCGCATTTATATTGGAGCAAAAAAATGTCTTGAAAACAACCAGACCAATGCCGCCTTCCTAAGAACCAAGATTGATCAGATTACCAATTATTTTACCCCTGCTGAAGTATCGGAAATCTGGATCACTTTCCCGGATCCTCAGTTGCGACGCTCCCGCCACACCAAACGGCTTACTCATCCGAAGTTTCTCCGCAAATACCAGCAAATACTGAAACCCGGCGGCATCATTCACCTGAAAACAGATTCCCCCGTTCTATTTCAATTTACTTTATGGGTTATTGAACTCTATGGGCTTGAGCTTGTTAACCAAATAGACGATCTCTATGCCCTGCCGGATATCAGCCCGGAATTGAAAATTAAAACGCATTACGAAGGACTGGATATCGCGCAAAGCAAACGCATTCATTACCTGGCTTTACCTGGCTTTCCGTCTGCCGGCTATTATGCTGCCGGATTTTGATGAAAAGCTTCACGACCTGGTTTTTGAACATGAAAAAGCAACTGATTGAAGGCGAAGATTTTTATTATAACGAATCCGGTTTCGTCGTATTAACTGCCGAATACCATCTAGATAAAGGCTTCTGTTGTGGTAATGGCTGTTTGCATTGTCCATTTGATTATATTAATGTTCCGGAGCCAAAAAGATCGCAACTTCGCTTAAACCGGGATTCCAGCCATGGCCAGTCTGAAAAAGAAAAATAAATCAGCAATCACCAAATCCAATCAGGGAACCAAACTCAAACAACTTGACCCTTCTGGAAAAAAATCTGTCTCTTTTTTCGAACAGGTATACGACCTGGTAGAACAAATCCCCAAAGGCAGAGTTACTACTTACGGTGCTATAGCACGTAGCCTCGGTTCAGGACTATCTGCAAGAATGGTTGGATGGGCCCTTAATGGATCCTTTCTTTCTGACCGAAACATTCCAGCCCAGCGGGTAGTAAACAGAAATGGACAATTATCCGGCAAAGCACATTTTCCCACACCCACACGCATGCAGGAGCTACTCGAAATAGAAGGTATCATAATACTGAACGATACCATTCAGAACTTCAGCAATGTATTCTGGGATCCGGCAGAAGAACTCTAAATTTTACAAACCCGTCACTTCCTGCTCACTAAGGCGCAACTGAATCATCACTTTATGTTTGAAAGGATTTAAGCCTCCAAATATGACCAGGAGGGTAAATGACAATGCAAGAAAAGCCCAGTTACCGGTAAGCAGGTAACAAAGTGTACTGAATATGGCCGCGGATTCCATCAGTCCCCATTGAAGAATGGAAGCAGATTTGAATCGGTTTAACTTTTCTCTGGCTGAACTGCCACTTGTTTTTATCTGTTCAAGTTTTCGACGGAATAGTTGCAGCCCAACAAACACAGCAGCGAAACAATACATCACAGCTACAACCTGCAACAGACGATCCGTTGGGATATCCACAACTGGATTGATTATGTTAAACTGAACCAACAGAAAAGCTGCCAACATGGATAACACCAGCACATACAATAGAGTCTTGTAAAGATGTTGAAGGTCCCGGAAAATTGAGGGCGCAGTTGCTTTGCTCATGGCGCAATTTACTGGTTTTCGCTCAGGTATAATAGGGGTTGATCATCAGGTAAACCAGTACCCCAGTTACAGCCACATAAAACCAGATCGGCCAGGTAATCCTCGCAATCTTTTTGTGCGCCGGCCATTCTGCTATCATTGCGCGGTAGGCAGTAAACAAAATAAAAGGTAGGATGATGGCAGCCAGAAAGATATGGGTAATAAGAATAAAATAGTAGACAGTCCGTATCCATCCAGTACCACCAAATAGTGTTTGCGCCGAAAGCAAGTGGTGTGCAATATAAGAGATCAGGAATAAGGAAGATAGCCCAATTGCCAGGAACATTAGCCGTTTATGCAATTGAAATTTTTTCTGTTTCACCGCAACCAATGCAGCTATCAGTAATACAGCTACCGCACTGTTCAGCATGGCGTTTATACGCGCAAACACATGCACATCAAAGCCAAGCTCAACATCCAGTTTAACCCTGGACAAAATAACCACTGCAACAAATACAACAAAAGAAACCAATCCAATCAACCACTTTGCTGTCCCATCATTCTTTTTGATCATTGCTGATAACATAGCTTCTATTTTCTAAAGAGATTACGTTTTTTCTTTTTATCTTTCTCGATGAAGATCTTTACGATATCACCTGCCAGATCAGCCATGGCCATGCTATCCAGTCCATTATAATAACCACGCACTACCCGATCCCGATCCATCAATACAAACTTTTCAGTATGAATGAAATTGGAGTCCACTCCCTCCCCATCAATAGCTGAAAGCTTCACTTCATTCAGTGCGAAATCATAAATGGTTTTCTTATCCCCCGTTAACATCCACCAAACATCGTGATTGACTCCATACCGGTCCGCAAACTTCTTTAACTGCACTGCCGAATCACGCTCCGGATCCACACTGAAAGATAGAAACTGAACAAAGGTGGTATCAATTTTACGGGTCACATCCTGCAGTTTTAATGCATTCTGCAACCTTTTCATATTGACCGTCAAAGTCGGACAAATAGATGGACAACGGGTAAAGAAAAAATTGGCTACAATTACCTTACCCTGGATATCATCCAGACTCACTTTTTCCCCCAACTGATTGGTAAGTTGGATATTAGCTACCTTATGCCAAACGGTATCGGTAATCTCTTTTCCGCCCTCAACTTTGGTCAGCACAGTGTCCACATAATACCGGCGAGGCATATCTACAGCATCTGCACTGTAATGATCTACAATAAAATAACAGATCACCGGAACGATCACCGCTAAAAAAATCCCTGCTAATGCTGTTTTATTCAATTCCGAAAGTATTAATACTAAAAACCATCCGCCACGGCGGATGGTTCAGTTGTTTAACAAAGTTATTATCCAGTTGGTCAGTATCTAATCCGCCTCAAAT
>JALOMU010000457.1 GCA_025455285.1 Flavihumibacter sp. | reverse complement strand
TATTGTAACAAGTGATCCTGCCCTGGCCCGCGATTATGTATTGGGTGCAGGTCCCTGGCATGGCCGCATCCTGGTATTGAACCAGGCTTGTTCGAAGGAGTCAACCGGACATGGATCACCCCTGCCCTTATTGGTGCATGGTGGCCCGGGTCGTGCAGGGGGAGGAGAAGAGATGGGCGGTATCAGAGGAGTCAAACATTATATGCAGCGACTGGCCATCCAGGGTAGCCCGGAAATGATTACTGCCATCACGCAGGTGTATCAACCAGGGGCCGGTGGCCGTGAAGACCGAATCCATCCCTTCCGGAAATACTTTGAGGAACTGCAGGTAGGAGATCAGCTGCTAACAGGAAAACGCACCATCACTGAGACAGATATCGTAAATTTTGCTAACTTAAGTTGGGATCATTTCTACGCCCATACCGATCATACTTCCCTTGAAGGAACCCTGTTTGAAAAACCGGTAGCCCATGGATACCTGATACTGAGTGCCGGAGCCGGACTCTTTGTAGACAGTAGTGCCAAAGGCCCCGTACTCCTGAATTATGGGATCGACGACGCTTCACCTGCAAGGAAAAAATCGACCAGGAAAAGAAACTGGATACCGATTTGCCAAAAGGAATCGTTAAATGGATGGTGGAAGTGATGGACGAGACTGGCGAGCAGGTAGCAATTGCAACTATTTTAACAATGGTGCAAAAGCAATCGGATGAACCAAGTAAATAAGCAAGCGTTTTAAATATAATAAAATAGCAACCTATGATCCATGAAGTTCAGGGCGGTCACGTACAGGCCGAAATACATAAAGGCATAGCTACCATCGAGTTCTTTCACCCCCAGGGAAATTCACTGCCTGGTAAATTATTGAATGAATTGGCAAAGGAAATTCATTCTGCAGGTCATAATAAAGAAGTGCGTGTGATTGTGCTACGATCGGGAGGTGAGAAAGCTTTTTGTGGTGGTGCCTCCTTTGATGAATTAATGGCAATTAAAACCCCGGAAGAAGGGCAGGCTTTTTTTAATGGATTTGCCCAGGTCATCAATGCCATGCGCAAGGTTCCGGTGCTGATCATCGGCCGGATACATGGAAAATGTGTGGGTGGTGGAGTCGGTTTGGCAGCTGCCTGTGATTATGCCATCGCCGTGGAAGGTGCTGAAATAAAACTAAGCGAACTGGCTGTTGGAATAGGACCCTTTGTGGTTGGTCCAGCAGTTGAAAGAAAAATAGGAACCTCTGCATTTTCGCAGTTGGCTATTGATGCTTCATTATGGAGAAATGGTGACTGGGCCCGCAGAAAAGGCCTCTTTGCAGAACTACATCCAAATCTGGATAGTATGGATGAATCCATCTTCCGATTATCTACTACCCTGGCTGCTTCATCACCAGAAGCCATGCAGGAAATGAAAAAAATGTTCTGGAAAGGCACAGATCACTGGGACCAGCTTCTTACCGAGCGCGCTGCCATCAGCGGCCGCCTGGTGCTTAGTTCCTTCACCCGGACTGCAATTGAGAAATTCAAAGCTAAGGCAGTAAAAGCCTGATCTATTTCACCAGCGATCTTCTTCATTCTCCGGCGGCGGTTGTTGAAACTGCTGCCGGGTTTTTATTTTCTGGAGTTGTCGTTCAATGATCAGATCGGCAATAATTAATGCCGCATCCTCACCAACTTTTTCGCGCAGCAGGAATTTCAATTTGTTTTCACTGATATCCACGCGGTACAAGACCCGGATCAGCTCTGAAAGGTCATGCTGAATCAGCTCATTAACCCATTCCGCCAGGGCAGTCCGCAGTTCTGACCAACCATCAGTTCTAAGAACCATTTCCTGCCCGGTTAGCTTTTCCAGCTCCTGCTGAACTACAGTAATATCGTTTGAGGGATCTTGCATTTTCCTCACCCGACGGATGCCATCCGCCTCGGCGGAGTGAAAGTTAGAATTTTTCGATGACGCCAAGTGCGAAAAGCGCATAATCGTATTTGACAGGATCAGCAGGATCCAGGCGACGCAGCCAGGCGGTGAGCTCCAGGGCTGCCTGCCAGTCGAGGGCTTCACGTTGTAATAATCCAAATCGCCGGGCCACCCGGGCTACATGCAGATCAATGGGGATCACCAACTGCGAAGGCGAAATCCCCTTCCATAAACCAAAATCCACTCCCCCATCTGCCGGCCGAACCATCCAGCGCAGGTACATATTCAGACGCTTGCAGGTGGAGCCGCGAAAAGGTGCTGCAATATGTTTCCGGGTGCGGGCAGGAATTTCAATCCCATCCGCCTTCTCCCAAACGCCTCCAAAAAAATAACTGTGAAATCCATTCAGGCTTCCTGTCATATCCTTATCGCGACTGCCCATGCCCGTTAGAAAGGCTGTTTCCAGTGAATCCTGCCGGGAGTAATGCTGCTTAAGCAGCTCCACGAAATAAAGCAGGTCGGTGGCAGTAAAGGTTCTGTGTTTGAAGGACAGCAATCCGCGTAAATCATCCTCCCCGTGATTGAGTACAAACTCATGGGGACGCATATCCATGCGTTGCATCAGCTCCCGGCTCTTGGCAATGATGGTAGTGCGGTTGCCCCAGGCAAAAACTGCTGCAAACAAACCTGCAATTTCAATATCCGCGCGGGCAGTAAACAAATGAGGAATACAAACCGGGTCCGCCTCAATAAACGAAGGCCGGTTGTATTCCTCTACTTTTCGATTCAGAAATTCTATCAGATTTTTTTTCACCCAATTGCTCTTGCCAGGTCTTCAATCAGATCATCTGCATCTTCCACCCCTACGCTAAGCCTTATCAGTGAATCAGACAAACCATTTTTGATTCGTTCTTCCCGCGGAATGGAAGCATGGGTCATTGAGGCCGGATGATTAATTAGCGATTCCACACCACCCAGGCTCTCCGCCAGAGAAAACAAATGGGTGCCAGACAATACTTTTTTCGCGGCCTCTACTGAATTGTCTTTCAGTTCAAAACTCATCATTCCACCAAACCCGCGCATCTGTTTTTTCGCCACTGCATATCCTGGATGATCTTCAAAACCACACCAGTATACTTTCCCCACCTTAGGGTGATTGCGTAACCAATGTGCAATCTTCTCTCCATTTTCACAATGCCGCTGCATGCG
>JALOMU010000456.1 GCA_025455285.1 Flavihumibacter sp. | reverse complement strand
CAATTACCGGATTGGGCACAATCGGGCGGATTGGATTCTATTCGTAAGCGTTTATCCGACCCTGTTATGAAGGCCAGGATTGAAAAGGAAATGCTGGCCAACCTGAAAAAAAACAAGTACCCGAACTACTCCTATGCAGTGGTTGCACGGCATGAGGCAGACAGTAGTTACAATGGCAAATCCATTACGGAGATCAATCAGCTCAAGGGCAGAAAAAACAAAGTGAAAGAAGAAATCAAAACGGTCCTGGATCTGATTAATGCAGGTGGCGCCCAGATGGTATATCACAGTATGAATGAAAATGACCTGCGTTATTTCATGGCCTATCCGCACAATATGATTGGCGCAGATGCAGGAGTTTCAGACGGAACCGGCATGCCCCACCCGCGCGGTTATGGCAGCAATGCACGTGTACTGGGGAAATATGTAAGGGAAGAAAAAATCATCAGCCTGGAAGAAGCGATCCGTCGCATGACTTCTCTCGCAGCCCAGAAATTCAACCTTCCCTCACGTGGTTTGTTATTGGAAGGCAAGGCGGCCGATATTTTGGTGTTTGATCCGGCTATCGTTACAGACAAAGCCAGCTTTACGAATCCGCATCAGTTTTCGGAAGGGTTTCAATGGATCCTGGTGAATGGGGAACTGGTATTGGAAAATGGCAAACACACAGGGGTGAAAAGCGGTCTTGTGTTGAGAAAAGGGGACTAACCATGCAAAATTTATTACCGAAAGACGGAGAAGTATATTATTACCCGGATTTCTTTACGAAAGAAGAAAGTGACCGGTTGTTTGAGGAACTCAAAACAACCGTAACCTGGAAACAGGAACCGATTAAACTCTTTGGCAGGGAAGTGATGCAGCCCCGCTTAACCGCCTGGTATGGGGATGATGATAAACCTTATTCGTACTCAGGAATTACGATGCACCCGGAACAATGGACCCCTGCACTGGAACTAATAAAACAACGAATTGAGGAAATAGCCGGGACGAACTTCACCAGTGCGTTGTTGAATTATTACCGGAACCAGCAGGACAGTATGGGCTGGCATCGCGATAATGAAAAAGAACTGGGACCTAATCCAATCATTGGTTCCATTTCTTTTGGTGAAGCCAGGGAATTTCAGTTCCGGCATTACTATGATAAATCAATGAAGCAGGCCCTGTTGCTCACACATGGTTCCTTCCTGCTCATGAAAGGAAGTACCCAGCATTACTGGGAGCATGCGCTGCCAAAAAGAAGCAGGGTATTGGGAGGCAGGATCAATCTTACGTTTCGCAAAATATACACCTGAGCTACCAACAACTTAATTCAGGTTTTATCATAGTTCGCAAACTTCAGTAACCACTGATTCCCGAAACGATCGGTTAATCCACCAAATAATACCCCCCAATAGGTGCGTTCAATTTCCTGGGTGCTTTGTCCGCCTTCTTTCAATCGTTGATAACAGGAATAAAATTCTTCTTCAGAAACGCAATCCAACAGGATGGATACTGAATTTCCTTTAATCAATTCGCCATCTGCCACCATATCCGTTCCCATGAGAATCCAATCATCTTTTATCAAACTTGCATTCAGGATAAAGTGTTGCAGGGATTCAGGAATTTTTTCAGCAACAGGAGTGTCGCCGATCGTTTGCCAACTCAACTCCCCTCCCAGGCAATCGCGATAAAACAGCATGGCTTCGCGGCAATTACCATTGAAGCTGAGGTAAGTAATAAGTTGGCGCATCAGCGAAATCATTTGATTCAAAATTCATCATCCTGAACCGAAGAAAGGATTGCTGATTGCGACGGAATGCGGGGTGGTTTCCGTCAGCGTTTTCTTGTAAATTCATACTATGAAATCAATCTCCATCCTGGTTCCACCAGGTGCGGTAATGGAAGCTGTTGCTGATCCCAGGTATCTGTTTACAACTGCCAACCAGTTCCTTGAAGCAGCAGGTAAGTCTCCCTTGTTTTCCATTCAATTGGTTGGGCTTGAAAAACAAACCAGTTTGTTGGATGGCGTATTTTCCATTCAGGCAGATAAACTAATCAGTGAAGTAGAACAAACAGACCTGATCATCATTCCTGCAATTTCGAGCCCGATTGGCCCGGTGCTGGAAATGAATAAGGCATTTATCCCCTGGCTGGTGAAACAATACCAGAAAGGCGCGGAAATCGCATCCCTGTGCCTGGGAGCTTTCGTGTTGGCAGAAACCGGTTTGCTGGATGGGAAAAAATGTTCTACGCACTGGGCCTTTTACAATGAGTTCAGGGAAAGGTATCCGGAAGTAACCATAATGGACGGCCATATCATTACAGAAGAACAGGGGATTTATTCCAGTGGTGGCGCAAATTCCTATTGGAATCTGCTGATTTATCTGTTAGAAAAATATACCAACCGCGAAACGGCTATACTGGCCTCCAAATATTTTGCAATTGATATTGACCGGAACAGCCAGACTGTCTTTGCGATTTTTAACGGGCAGAAAGACCATGCTGATGAAGACGTCAAAAAAGTGCAGCATTTCATCGAAAAAAATTTCACAGAAAAATTATCGGTTGAAGAGCTCGCTAAAA
>JALOMU010000455.1 GCA_025455285.1 Flavihumibacter sp. | reverse complement strand
CCGGAAGACCTGGACCTGCTGAAAATGGTGGATACGGCTGATGAAGTAGCTGAACAGGTCTTACATTTCTATAGTAAACATCCGCTTCAGCCTAATTTCTAAGAATTTGGGCCTATTTTTGCACAAATTGTCCACTTGGAGGAATTGATTGATCAGCCGATAAATGACTATGCAGAGCGGTTTAGTTCTGCAGAATCCCCCCTGCTGGAGGAGATCAACAAGTATACGCAGGCAAATCATCCGCATGCGCATATGTTGAGTGGTCGCTTGCAAGGGCGATTTCTTTCTATGCTTAGCCGGCTCCTTCAACCTCAGTACATCCTGGAGATCGGAACCTTCACAGGTTACAGTGCACTTTGCCTTGCTGAAGGACTGGCTCCAACTGGTGGCCTGCATACCATTGAAATAAGAGAGGAAGATGCAGCAACTGCAAAAGGGTATTTTGATCGTTCTGCATATTCCAACCAAATTCATCTGATGGTTGGTCCGGCTGCCACCATCATTCCTCAATTGCCTTTTACCTGGGACCTTGTTTTTATTGATGCCGATAAAACCGGGTACATTGAATATTATGAACTGGTAGTACCCAGGCTCAGAAAAGGCGGGTTAATTATTGCAGATAATGTGTTGTTCCATGGTCAGGTGCTTGAAACTGTGATCAGTGGAAAAAACGCGAAAGCCATACATGCATTTAATGAACATGTAAAGTCTGATCCACGGGTGGAAACCAGCCTGGTTACCCTTCGCGACGGACTTTTATTAATCCGGAAAAACTAAGATCATGAAGCGTCCAATCCTATTGATTCTGTTTATAGCCTTTATCAGCCGGACCAATGCCCAGCAAAATCAGACGGTACTGGCTTATATTCAGGAATACCGGCAACTGGCGGTTGATGAAATGCTGCGTACCGGCGTACCGGCTGCCATCAAACTGGCCCAGGGAATCCATGAAACCATGGCCGGCCAGAGTGACCTGGTAATTCGTTCCAACAATCATTTCGGAATTAAGTGTAAGTCTACCTGGACGGGTGATAAAGTTTATCATGATGATGATGCCGCCGGTGAATGCTTCCGCAGGTATGCATCAGCATCAGATTCATATCGCGATCATTCAGATTTTCTTAAGTCCAACCAGCGCTATAGCTTTCTTTTCAAACTGGATCCTACCGATTATGAAGCCTGGGCATACGGACTCAAAAAAGCGGGTTATGCAACCAATATCAAGTATTCCCAGATTCTGATCAAACTGATTGAAACCTATAACCTCCAGGATTATACGCTGATTGCACTCGGTAAAAAAGCTCCATCTGATCAGCTGCTGGTTGGTATTCGTCCGCCAAAGGAAGATGTTATAGAAATTCTGGTACCACCCGTTGTTAGCAACTATCCTTCCGGTGTTTTTGAAATCAATTATACCAAAGTTTTATATGCAAAGGCAGGAACCAGTTTGCTGGCCCTGGCAGATGAACATCGGGTTTCTCTGGCGCGCTTACTTGATTATAATGATATCACTCCGGGAGAAGGCGACCTCCTGGCAACCGATCAACTTATTTTTCTGCAACGGAAAAAGAAAACCGGCGCCGGACTTTTTCACATTGTAGGAGCAAATGAAAGCTTGTATGATATCGCACAGGCAGAAGGTATTCGTTATGGCTCCCTGCTGGAATTAAACCACCTGCACCCTGATATGGAGCCGGCACCCGGAGAACGTTTGTACCTGAAAGAAAAATCGCCCAAACAGCCACTGCTGGCAGGTGATAAACGTCCGCAGCAACGATCCGAGCTGGCTTATGCCAGTTCCAGGCCAACTGAATTGATACAACAGACATCTTTCAAACAAAAATCCGTCCAGCACATTGTGCGGGAAAAGGAAACCCTCTATGGGATCAGTAAAAAATACGGGGTTAGCATTGAGCAAGTGAAAGAATGGAACCGGCTGAATAGCAATGGACTGAAAACCGGCCAACAATTACTTATTTACATCAACTGATATGTCTGTTTTACAGGTTAAGGATAAAAAGTTTGAGCCCTATCTGACGGCTGAAGAAATCAATGGGCAGGTACAGCGACTGGCAGCAGAAATCAACCGGGATTATGAAGGAAAGAAACCCCTCTTCATTGCCATCCTGAATGGTTCCTTCATGTTTTCGTCAGATCTGTTTAAGGCTATTCGTATCGACGCGGAGATCTGCTTTATTAAACTGGCTTCTTATAAAGGCACTAAGTCTACGGGTCAGGTGATAACTGCAATTGGGCTGGACACAGATATCCACGACCGGCATGTTATTATAGTGGAGGATATTGTAGACACCGGTAAAACTTTGCATGAATTTCTGCCACAATTACATCACCAGCAACCGGCCTCCCTGGAACTGGCAGTCTTGTTGCACAAACCGGAAGCCACCCGCTTCCCGGTTCCGATCAAATACCTGGGATTCAGTATCCCGGATAAGTTTGTGCTGGGTTATGGATTAGATTATGATGGGCTTGGACGCAATATTCCGGAGATTTACCAGTTAAAGGAGAACCACTAAAGCTCAATCTGCTTTTCTGGTACCCCTAAA
>JALOMU010000454.1 GCA_025455285.1 Flavihumibacter sp. | reverse complement strand
TACAGCTTTAAAGAACTGAAAGCTGTTTTGAATGAAATGCAGCTCAATGCAGACGGATATTTTCAACTGGTGAACGATTCCACCTATGGTATGGATATTCAATTCAATACCCCTTCGAATGAGTTCCGTCATATTTTATCACTCGTTCCTGCAATCTATACCAATGATTTTGCTTCTTTGAAAACAAGTGGTACGGCAGCTTTCAAAGGATTTGTAAAGGGTGAGTATGCGCCCAACCGGATGCCTTCTTATAATGTAGAAGCGATCATCAAAGAAGGATTTTTTCAATATCCGGAATTACCCCAGCCAGTTCAGCATATCAACCTCGACCTGAAAGCATCTAACGCAGATGGTCAACCGGATAATCTGGTGCTGGAAATTCCTACTGCCAACTTGCAGTTTGGAAAAGAACCCTTTTCTTTCCGGGTTATTTATAAAAATCCGGAAACCATTCAGTTCCTGGATGCTGCCGCAAAAGGGAAATTGGATTTGGGAACTGTAGGACAGTTTATTAAACTGGAAGAAGGCACGAAAATAGGCGGCCAGGTGAATGCCGATATCGAAGCAAAAGGTAACCTGAACGTAATATTGCAGCAACAGCCCGGCCCATTCCAGGCAAAAGGCCTGGTTCAACTTTCGAATATTTATTTCGCATCCAAAGAATTTCCTCAACCCATACAGAACACAAGTGCTACTATTGAAGTGAGCAACCCGGATGGGGTACCTGATCATACTGTTGTCCGTATACCGGTTGGTCACGCTGAACTTGGTGCCGACAAACTTGATTTTAACCTGGTTCTCACACAACCCGCTTCTGATCCCAATTTTGATGCAGGACTTAAAGGAGGGTTTGATCTCGGCAGGGTTAAGCAATTTTATAGCTTTGATCCCGGCACCAGTCTGGCAGGTCACCTGGATGCAGATGTTCGCATCAAGGGTAAAAAATCCCGGATAGATAAAGAACAATATGATGCTATTCAATCAAGCGGGGTGGTGAATCTTCAGAACATCGAATTTAAAACCCCGGATTATGCAGAGGGACTGACATTAAAATCTGCTAAACTGGAATTTACACCGAAGGATATCGCACTACAAAATGCGACCGGCAGTTTTCAGCAAACCAATTTTACGGCAAGCGGAAAAATTACAAACGCAATTGGTTACGCAATTAAGGACGAACCACTTGCCGGAAGTCTCAATCTTGCTGCCGATAAAGTGGATCTAAATAAATGGATGGGGACTGCTTCAGAAGAAGAACCAACCGCCGGAAGCAGCCAACCTTTTGCTGTTCCCTCCAATATTCGTTTCGGTGTAAATGCCAATGTTGACCAGGTAGTCTATGATAAAGTCAGTTATAATAATGTAAAGGGGCTGTTGAATATCGCCAATGAAACAGTAACGCTGCAGAACCTGAGTATGCAAGCACTGGATGGTACTATCGGTCTCAATGGCTCCTACTCTACCCGGGATAACAAATTAAAACCTGCCATCAGCTTCTCTTACAATCTGCAGAATCTGGATGTAGCCAAAACTTTTCAGGCATTTAATACAGTCAAATACCTCATGCCTATTGGAGAATTTGTTTCCGGCAAACTGAATTCAAGTTTAACGGTCAATGGCCGACTGGGTGAGCAAATGATGCCCGAACTGAGTTCGCTTACCGGAAACGGGGTAGTGATGCTGATTGAAGGTTTTCTTGCCAAATTCAAACCGGTGGAAATGCTGGCCAGCAAACTGAAGCTTACGGAACTGGAAAAAATCAGTGTTAAAGACATCAAACAATATTTCGAATTTGTAAACGGAAAAGTGCTGGTAAAGCCATTTACGGTTAAGATCAAAGACATCGAAATGGAGATTGGAGGTATGCATGGTTTTGACCAAAGCATGGATTACCTGGTCAATATGAAAGTACCACGTACGAAACTGGGAACAGAAGCCAACCAGTTGATCAACGGCCTGGCTGCAGAACTGACAAAAAAAGGGCTGGCGGTTAATCCGGGCGAAACTGTAAATCTGAAAGTGAATATGGGCGGAACGCTGACCAATCCACAATTGAATTATAACCTGTCGCAGGCGGGCACCAGCCTGGCCAGCGAACTTGAGTCAAAAGTGAAGGACATTGCCGCTGAACAGAAAGCCAAGGCGGATTCTGCCCTGGATGTTGCTAAACAGCGGGCAAAAGACAGCCTTGCCGCGATCAAAGCGGAGGTATTGAAAGATGCCCAAAAGGAGCTGGCAAAAAAATTGCTGGGTGCGAAGGATTCCACCGCAGCCGGCGATTCCGGAAAAACAAGTACCCCCAAAAGAGCCGAGGAGGCCGCGAAAGGCATTCTGAATGATCTGCTCAGAAAAAAGAAAAAGCCTGCCACCGACACTACTAAAAATCAATAAGCCCGGCTTCACCCGAACGGTGGCACCGGTCGGGTGAAAATAAAAGGCGGCTCCGAAAGCCTTCGGGGTCGCTTTTTTGCGTTTTCTCCCCTATTTTTGCCCACTCTCAAAATTTTGTTAACAAGTACTTCATTATGGACAAATTGTTTTACCTGGTTCCGGCAATGGGTGTG
>JALOMU010000453.1 GCA_025455285.1 Flavihumibacter sp. | reverse complement strand
GGGGCTCCCATTTTGATGCCAACAGCTTTAGCTTCATCACTGCGTGCGATGATGCAGCCATCGTTATTGCTCAATACAACCACGGGCTGGTTCTCCAGGTCTGGCCGGAACAGCCGTTCACAGGAGCAATAAAATGAATTACAATCTACCAATGCAAACATCTCCTTTGACTTTTCACGGTCTTTGACTTTTGACTTTTGACTTTTCACGGTCTTTCACCTTTCACCTTTCACCTTTCACTTTAAAAGGCGTGCACCGTATGCGTCACCACTCCCCAAATTGAAAAACTTTCGCAACCCGGGTCAATATCAATCGGGGCCAAGCGATCTGTTTCGGGGATCAATCGCATTTTATTGAATTGTTTTTCGTACCGGCGAATCAGCATTTCACCATTGAGATTGGCGATTACTATATGGCCGTTGCGCGGGGTGATAGATCGGTCAACAATTACCAGGTCGCCCTGGTGAATGCCAGCGCCTTCCATTGATTCTCCCCGGATGCGGAGAAAAAAAGTGGCCGGTTTGTTCCGGATCAGAAAATCGTTCAGGTCAAGCGTACGGGTTGCATAGTCGTCGGCAGCAGCTCCGAAACCGGTGGCATTTGCATTTCGAACATCCTGTTGTTCAAAAGATTTGGTGCCAGTATAAGCGGCAGCATAAGTAGTATCGAGTTCCATAAAAAATGATTGTGGTTAAAAATTAGTAAGCGGATATCAAAATTATTTGTTTTTGCTAAATTAATTAGTATTTTTATGCTAAATAAGTTGGTTTAAAATCCGAAGCGATGAGCAAACCTGAAATCTTCAACAAAGCAGCTGGGCAGGAGGGTGCGACAAGCAAGGAGGCTTCAACCAGGAAGGAAGTAACATTCGTCAAAGAAGCTTCATACGGCAAGAAGGTTGCGGCCCTAAGTGTGGGCAGCGGATCTCATGCAAAGCAGTATGAAATGAATATAAAGTTGCCGGAGACGATTCTTGGTGCAGTTGCTGAAACGGCTGCTGAGTTAGAATCTCTCAGAAAGTCTCAATTAGTAAAACTTTCGAGGCCAGTACTGACAATTGCACGATTCCAGGCGAGGGAAGAGATGGAAGGCACGCTGTTTCGCTGGATCAACCGCATCCTGAGCAGCCAGTCGGGTTTCCGATTTTCATTCAATAATTATGGAAGCATGCCGGGTCATCCTTTGTATTGGCGGGTACAGGAAGCGGAACCCTTCCGGCGAATAACAGATAGTTTGCGTGTGCTGGAAAGTTGGTTGCAAGGGAATGGATGCCATGGACTCGAATTATTTTCTCACCCGATGCTTGATTTGCTGGATGAACTGGACAGCAGTATTGAGCGGGAGGTGCTGATGGCTTTTTCAGCCTCCACTTTTTATGAAGTTGTTGAAATGCAGGAAGTGGAATTATTGGCAACTGAGCAGTGGGCGAATGATTACCGGTTGGTTTCGAGGTTCTCCCTGCTGCCAGAGGGATTTAAACAAGCGGATTATAATCATTAAAAATCTGATTATGCAAGTACATCAGTCGTTTGGTGAAAGAAGACAGGAAGGTTTTTTCAGGTATTCATCGATGCCTGGTTACCAGGAACACGAATACCAATTGGTATGGTCTATTCCGGATGCTGTGAAAGAGAAAATCAGAAAAATTCGAATGGGGTTCCAGGAGAAATATCCGATGCCCTATGGCGCTGGTCAACAGGTGTTGTTGCCATTGGTGAAATTCAGGCAACGGCAATTATTGGAAGAACGGATAAAGCATTCCATTTATCAATTAGCCACCGGCTGGCGACCTTTTCAAATCCGGCTCCAGGATTTTGCGGCCCAGCCTTCCCACAGTATTTATGTTCCTGTTGCTGCGCGGTCAGGTAGTTCCGGTGATGCAGGATTGGCGGGTATAACACGTGATTTGAAATCGATTCAATCGCTGTTGCGGCTTGACAAGGAACATAACCCCTTCTTCATAACAGAGCACAAAATCCTGATTGCGGGAAAATTGCCGGCTCCAATATTTGACAAAGCCTGGTTAGAGTATTCGCAAAAATCATTTACAGCCCAGTTCCTGGCAGATGCCTGTCTCCTGTTGAAACGATCGGCGGGTAACCCCAACTGGCAAATCATCCAACGGGTGGAATTAAGAAATCTTCCTGTGGGCGTGAAACAACAATCCCTGTTTGAAGCCTGATTCAAACGAAGAAAATAATCAAAAGGTTCATGAAAAAAGCAGCACAAAAAGAAAACGAAAGGTTGCCGAAAATGCGGGGAAGAGGAGCCCAGATCAATCCATCGAATCGTTTTGATGCTACTCATGTATCACGTTTGGAGGAAACTGCCATTGATGAATGGATAGATGCCGATATTGCCACGCAATACCTGGAGCAGGAAGCCAAAAGTCTGGTCAATAAAGTGGATAGTCCGGATGTCAACCTATTGTTATGCGCGCAATTCTCACGAGTACTGGGGTTATAGTGCAGGATTGGATTTTGAGCGAAAGATCATCGTGAAGCGAAATGCTGCGGAATTACTGAGGAAGTTTTTGATGCGACCTGCCTGGGAATGTTTACCTATTTCAATTAGTGGCAATACTGATTGCTACCAGCCGGCAGAACAACGATTCCGATTGACCAGAAAATTATTGGAGGTATGCAGGGAGTTCAATCAGCCCGTAGGTGTCATCACTAAAAATGCGGGTGTGTTAAGAGATGCTGATTTGCTGGCATCGATGGGCGAAAGACGCCTGGCATCTGTCCTGGTTTCGATCAATAGCCTGGATGAATCCTTGCGCAGGCAAATGGAACCCCGCACCACTACCGCAGAGCAACGACTACGAGTGATTCGTGAATTAAGCCAGA
>JALOMU010000452.1 GCA_025455285.1 Flavihumibacter sp. | reverse complement strand
ATTATCGGAGTTCCTGTTTATAGGTATTTGCGTTTGTTATATCCAGCCGGCTTAACAAATCCAGTGCGGTAGCTTTTTCATCAGGTGGCGACTTTTTAAACATCTTACTCAATTCCCCGGTTCTGCCCTGGAAAAAAAAGGGAAGCACCATGGAATTCGGGATTTCGCTATTGACAGTATTGAATTGCTGCAAGGCATTTAAGACGGCTTTGCGGGCCTCTGCCTCCTTGTCATAGAACTGGTCCAGTCCCAGTCTGAAATAACCGTAAATGGCATCATGAATGAGATTATAACGTGCACTGGTCAGGTTTTCCATCAACCAGTACCGGTTTCGTTGTCCATCAAATGCTTTCCAGCCCAGAATATCCCGGCTATCGGGAGAGTTGTTTACAATATTCTGTGCTTTTATGAAGTAAGGTTCGCCTCCCTTTAATGAAAAGGAGTCACCATCCATGCCGAGGATAATATTCACATAAAAAGCCAGGACCGCAGTGAGATTAGATACCAGCGGGTCATTACCGCTCACCCTGTTTTCATTGAATTCCAGTTGCTGAAACTCTACGTAACGAAATAACAGGTTCTCATCCATGAAATTGATCAGCGGAGTTTCATAGGCGGAATTGTAAACTGGTCGGGCAGCCTGCACAGTAAGCGTCGCCTGATAGATATTACCATCCAGGGCGGTCCTAACCGTAATTAAAAAGTTACACTTAATTTTTTCATTCGTCTGGTAGGTATCCTTTGTCCATTTCCGGTTGTTCAGAAAATTAGTGAGCGCATTCTGCAGTGTATTGAAAATTTTTCTGTCCACTCTTGAACCCACTTCATTGGACAGCACCACAACTTTGGCCTGCAGTTCCTGTGCCTGGCTGTAAAAAGACAGGAAGAACATACAAACGACTATAAGTGATCTTCTACACATAAAACTTTTTCTGAATCAGGTCAACAATATCCGCAGCCACTTCCGATTTGGATTTTACGGGATAACTAATTTCTTCTCCAGTTTTATCAAAGACAGTGATTTTGTTAGTGTCATATCCGAATCCTGCACCAGCATCCTGAAGGGAATTCAGTACGATGAGGTCAGCATTCTTGGATTGCAGCTTCTGAAGTGCATTGGCTTTTTCATTGTTGGTTTCGAGCGCAAATCCAACCAGCACCTGGTGTTGTTTTTTCAGGAGTCCAAGTTCCTTTAGGATATCCTTTGTTTTGGTTAACCTGAGTTCCATCCCGCCATCCTTTTTTTTGATTTTTTCAGAGGCAACAGTTTCAGGCGTGTAATCTGCCACGGCTGCAGACATAATAGCCAAATCCATAACAGGATAGTGCTCGATACAGACGGTATACATTTCCTGGGCTGTGGTTACCCTGTGGAGATGAATACTTTTATTAGCAGGATCCTGCACACCCGGACCGGCAACCAGTTCAACCTGGGCCCCTCTTTCCGCCAATTCTTTTGCCAAAGCAACCCCCATCTTACCAGAGGAATGATTGCCAATAAAGCGGACCGGATCAATTGGTTCATAGGTTGGTCCGGCTGTTACCAGGACTTTCTTACCTGCCAAACTTTGATTCGTGTTGAAATGATGGGTGATCATCTCGAGGATTTCCTCGGGTTCTGCCATACGCCCTTCTCCTGTTAAACCACTAGCCAATTCACCTGCGCGAACCGGGATTATATGGTTGCCAAAAGAAGTTAGTATATCAAGATTTTTCTTGGTAGAGGGATGATGCCACATATCTTCATCCATTGCAGGAGCCACCCAAACTGGACAGGTAGCTGAAAGATAGGTGGCCAGCAACATATTATCGCAATGACCATGAGCCATCTTCGCCAGCGTATTACACGATAAAGGAGCAATTACAAACAGATCTGCCCAGCGGCCAAGCATTACATGATTAGCCCAGGTTGCTTCATCAAAAAGATCACTTATGACTTCCTGTTTGGAAAGCGTGGAAAGAGTAAGTACCGGAACAAAATCCCGGGCGGCGGGAGTAATTACCACTTTTACGGTTGCGCCCTGTTTTATCAGCAAACGCACCAGGGATATGGATTTGTAAGCAGCAATGCTGCCGGTAATACCAAGCAGGATCTTTTTTCCTTGCAACATGTGATAAAATTAAAAAAAAAGCGACAGCACTGCCGTCGCTTTAACAAATATATGGATAAGAATCAACTGAACAGTTTATCCTCATTTTTGCGGTAATACACTTTTTCCTCCATGAATTCCTGGGTAGCCAGCAATGCAGGATTCGGCATTCTTTCATAAGCCCTGGAAATTTCAATCTGCTCTTTGTTTTCATGAATTTCCTCCAGGCTGTCTGTATGCGTAGCAAACTCTTCCAGTTTGTTATGCAACTCTTCTTTCAGGGCGATATTAATCTGATTGGCCCTTTTGGCAATAACGGCAATTGACTCATAGAGATTACCAGTTCTACCTTTGATTTCCAGCAGATTTTTAGCTTCCGCCACATTACTGGTATTGGAACTAAGCTGACGTCTTAACTTGCTCATTTTTTATTGCTTTAATATTATTTTGCGATATACTCAGGAAGTTGTTAACCTCCGCTTTTA
>JALOMU010000451.1 GCA_025455285.1 Flavihumibacter sp. | reverse complement strand
CTGGAGTGCCTTACATGAAGTGGCGGAAGTGCGTTCTGACAATACTGAAATTCTGGATGTACAAACCGGATTAAATGTAGTCGAGATTGATATTTTCACCAACCAATCGGGCAATACCCTCTTGAATGGTATGTGGAATGATCATTACCGGGGCATTGCTCAATGTAATATCATACTCAGCCGCATTGATGCAATTGATATGGATGCGGCGTTAAAAAACAGGTATATAGGTGAAGTAAAATTCCTTCGGTCCCTGATGTATTTCAATATGGTCCGCACTTTAAAGTATATGAGCAACTCATTGCAGATCTTCAGGATGCGGAATCCAAATTGCCAGTAAGTTATACAGGTGCTGATATTGGCAGAGCAAGTTCCGGGGCAGCCAAAGCCTTACTCGGTAAAGTATACCTGACCAACAAGCAGTGGGGACTGGCGGCGGCCAAGCTCAAAGAGATCATTGATAATACCGCCGAGAATAAATACATGCTGCTGGCGAATTATGGCGATCTCTGGAAAGTGACCAATGAAAATCACCGTGAATCTATTTTTGAAGTGCAATTCAAAAAAGGAGGAACCGGGGAAGGTAGTCCGTTTACCAACCAGTTTGCTCCCAGAGGTTCCGGTGTGATTGTAAGTAAAGTTGGAGCAGGATTGGGATATAATATTCCTACTCAGGATATGTCGGATGCATATGAAGCAGGTGATTTGCGTAAGGATTTATCCCTGGCCCAGGGTTATATGAGCGGAAATAATTTTGTTCCGGTAAAATACATCACCAAATACCTGGATATTCCTTTCCAGGCAAATGATGCTGATAACAACTGGCCGGTATTGCGTTACGCAGATGTATTGCTGATGTACGCAGAAGCACTGAATGAGCAGGGATTTGTGGCGGATGGGGAAGCTTTTGCCTTCCTGAACCAGGTTCGCAGAAGAGCTGGGTTACCTGATAAAACCGCGGTGAATGCTGAGCCTTCCCTGCAGGTGGCAGACCAGGCAGCTTTCCGCTTGGCGATTGAGCAGGAAAGAAGAGTAGAACTGGCATTTGAGAACCATCGTTGGTTCGATCTGGTAAGAACAGGAAGAGCCATTGAAGTGATGGCCGAACATGGCATCACCATTCAGCCACACCAGTTGCTGTATCCGATTCCGCAATTGCAAATCGATATCAATCCCGCGAAGATTACACAGAATCCCGGGTATCAATAACCGAAAACTTTTTCTCTTGATCAGAATTTGTGTTTTACTAGTATTATGTTGCCGGGCATTTCTATGCGCCGGCAACATAGATACTTCCATTACCCTGAACCAGCCTGTTAACGGCTACCGGGGCATCTGGTACAGCAACCAGCCATCCGGTGATGAATACGTGTATAAGTACAGTGGCGGATTAGGAACCTATCCTGCCAATCATTACCCTTTTTCTGTTTATGCGCCGGAGGTGAACAAGACTTTTTTCTGTTATGGTGGAACAGATGCAGTTGGGAAGACCCTGCTGCATATGGTTTCTTTTTTTGATCATAAAACAGGGAAAGTACCCCGTCCGGTTGTAGTACTGGACAAAAAAACCAATGATGCCCACGATAATCCGGTTTTGAATATAGATCAGCAGGGATATCTCTGGTTATTTTCCACTTCCCATGGAACCAGTACGGTTTCGTATGTACATAAGAGTAAGAAGCCTTATGATATCTCTGAATTTGAACGGGTGCCGGCGACAAAGCAGGTTAATGGAACTACGCAGCCGCTGGATAATTTTTCCTACCTGCAGGTCTGGGTAGTACCTGATAGTGGTTTCTTGAATTTGTTTACCCATTACGACCGGAAAGTAATTCCGGGTCAGCCTTCCAAGCCACGCAGAACGATCTCCTATATGAAAAGTAAGGATGGAGTCAGCTATGGCGAATGGATGGATATTGCCACTATCGAAGAAGGGCATTATCAAACAAGCGGTCAGTGGGGTAAGAAAGTGGGTACCAGTTTTAACTATCATCCTATAAAGCCAAAAGAAAACGGGTTGAATTACCGGACCAATCTGTATTACCTGGAAACCAGTGATTTTGGAAATAACTGGCAGAATGCAAAAGGTGAAACCCTGTCCTTGCCAGTTACGGCTGTCGATAATCCTGCCCTGATCAAAAATTATGCAGCTGAGGGAAAGCTGGTTTATATTAATGACCTTGCTTTTACAACAGAAGGCCATCCGGTTATTTTATATATTTTAAGTACCTCCTATGAAGCCGGACCGAAAAGTGGTCCGCAGGAATGGTTTATAGCAGCTTTCACCGGTGTGGAATGGCAGATCAGAAAAATAACCGAATCTGATAACAATTATGATATGGGTTCCCTCTACATAGAACCCGATGGAACCTGGGTAGTAGTAGGTCCAACTGCAACGGGTCCGCAGGCCTATAACACAGGTGGTGAAATCGTGCAATGGGAATCCAATGATGCGGGACAAACATGGCGGGCAAAACAACTGACAAGCTCAAGTTTATACAATCATTGTTATCCGCGGAAACCGGTTCGTACACATCCTGATTTTTATGCTTTTTGGGCAGATGGTCATGGTCGTCAACCTTCTGAAAGCAGGCTCTATTTTTCAGACCGCAAAGGTCGTGTATATCAATTGCCGGTGGAAATGAAAAAAAACCAGGTTAAACCCCGTAGAATAAGATGATTCGGCTACTTGTTACTGTTAGTCTGTTGCTTTTACTTATCGGTTGTTCAGGTAGGGATGAAAAAAATTTTCCTCATGCTACTATTGAAACGGAAGGCAGTTTGCTGGGAGTGCATGAACTGGCAGTTAACCGGAATGTACCCTGGGAACTATGCTGGGGGCCGGATGATAAGCTCTGGTTTACAGAACAGGAAGGAAGGGTTTGTCGGCTGGATACAAAAACCGGCAAGGTGGATACCCTGCTTGTGATTCCTGAAGTCTGGTTTAAGCGCACAGCGGGATTACTTGGTATGGATCTATTTCGCGAGGAGAATGGAACGATTTATGCTTTTGTAAATTATACCTACAAGCAAGATACCACTATAACAAGCCGGCTGGTACGTTATCAATTGCAGGGAGATAGCCTGGCACAACCAACTCTTTTACTTGAAATTCCAGGCTATACCGCACACAATGGATCAAGGGTGAAAATAGCGCATGACGGTCTGGTTTACTGGGCTACCGGTGATGCTCATGTGTATGGAAATGCGCAGGACAGTACATCGTTGAAT
>JALOMU010000450.1 GCA_025455285.1 Flavihumibacter sp. | reverse complement strand
TATTTACAATTATCTCTGTTTATTATCCCAATGCAGCAGAACCGGATGTTCAGATCTGGTTGCAACATATTTTTTCGGCTGTGGTCATTGTGATGACCATGACCCTCGTCATCTATCTGAAACGTTTATACCGCAGCCTTGAAAGAGAAGAACGCCAGGTGAATGCGCTGTTTGAATATGCTACAGAAGGCATTATTCTTACCAATGGCAAGGGTCATATCATTTTGGTGAATCCGGAAGCGGAACGTTTATTCGGCTATCAAAAACATGAGTTGCTTGGCCAAACGATTGAATTGCTGATACCCAAGCGCCTGCATAGCCGGCATGAACATAGCAGGACGGAATTCTATAAAAAACCGGGCAACCGGAAAATGGGGCAGGGCCGTGATCATTTTGCCAGAAGGAAAGATGCTTCTGAATTTCCCGTGGAAATCAGTCTGAGCCATTTTAGTGATAAAAAGGGGCAGTATGTAATTGCCTTTATCATTGATATTACACAACGTAAGGAGGCAGAGAAAAAATTATTACAGCAAAAAGAGCAACTGGAAAGTATTACCAATGATGTGCGCAAGCTGAATACGGAACTGGAAACTAAAGTGGAAGAGCGCACATTGATTCTTAAAGAAGCTTTGCATGAACTGGAGCGCTCTCAATTGGAACTGGAAGAGGCGCTTAACAAGGAAAAAGAGTTGAATGAGATCAAATCCAGGTTTGTATCGATGGCATCGCATGAATTCAGAACGCCCCTCAGCACCATTCTTTCTTCTGCAACGCTGATCAGTCGCTACCAGCAGGGAGAGGAGCAGCCGCAAAGAGAAAAACATGTGAAGCGGGTAAAAGATGCCGTAAAACATCTGAACGATCTGCTGGAAGACTTTTTGTCTTTTGGAAAACTGGAAGAAGGAAAAGTGGAAACCAAGCTGGAGCCTGTAAACCTGGCCCAATTGCTGGAAGAAGTGGAAGATGAGTTGAAGCCTTCCATGAAAGAGGGACAGCAATTCAACCAGGATATACCGGAAGCCATCACCTGCACCACGGATAAACGATTGATGAAGCATACCTTGATCAACATACTGAGTAATGCGATCAAATTTTCTGATCCCGGTAAATCCATTCATGTGCGAATGATACAGGAAAATGGGCGTTTAACCATTTCCGTGAAAGATGAAGGAATCGGGGTTGCAAAAGAAGACCAGGAATATTTGTTTGATAGTTTTTTCCGTGCCAAGAATGCCTTCAATATTCAGGGTACCGGTTTGGGACTACATATTGTGAAGCGGTACATGAATTTGCTCGGTGGTGATATCCGGTTTGAAAGTGAATTGAATCAGGGTACTACTGTTTCTGTATCTGTTCCCTGTACTACTGTTAATGGCAATCAATAGCAGCGCCCCTGGCTGATTCCAAAACCGGACTGATATAGGGAATACCAAGGTTCATTCCACGGAGAATTAATAATACGCCCATTACTGCAATTACATAAGGGGTCAGTTGTTTCATCCGGTTACGAAGTTGGATGCTGGCAAGATGTCCAAACCAGTTTAATGCCAGCAGGGCAGGCAGTGTTCCCAATCCAAATGCCGTCATAAAAAATACGCCATCTGTTAATTGGTTGGTGCTGAGTGCGCCAGCTATAGCAAGGTATACCATACCGCATGGTAATAAACCGTTTGCCATTCCCAGCAGGAAAAAACTGCCGGATCGCTGGTCTTTCAACAACCTGCTCATGGCATTCAGCAGCCGGGTTTGTAATCGCGTAATCCAGCCCGGTTGAATCCTGGATTTCTGTTGCATATATTGGATCAGCAGCAATAAAACCAATATTCCCAGAATAATGGAGAACCATCTTTGAAAACCTGCCAGGTATACCTGTCTGCCTAACAACCCAAAGATGGCACCCAGTGTACTGTAGGTAGTGATTCTGCCCAGGTGATAACTTAGTGTTGATCCCATCCTGCGAATGGGAGAGAGGTGTTGTACGGGTAGTGCAAATGCAATAGGACCACACATCCCTACGCAGTGAAAACTGCTGATGAGCCCCAGGCTAAGTGCACCTATGATCAGTTCCCATGTCATTACTGAAGGTTCATAAAGTTTTCCTGGTAATAAGCCGTGTCATTCGCCTGCCATTTAATTTTAAGTTTATAGGCGGCAGGCAGGATGCTTTTACCAATTTCAATTGACTGTTGTCCGGTTACATCGGGTTGCAGGTCAAGTACGGTGTCTTTATCAGCATCAGCCGGACAATAAAAAATGATTTGCCCAGTTTGAACCTTGCCGACCATCTCAGGCGGCATCTGAATTTTCAGTATTTTATCGCGATAGCTTACTTGAATTGCAGCTGTTAATTTGGCTGCATTGTTTCGTGCATCAATAACCTGCTGATAAGCCAGTTCCTCTTTATAATAATCCTTGGAAACCAGTTCGAATTCTGTTTTTACACTCATATAAATCAAAGTGCCCATGAGCAATCCGAATGCGATGAAAACAAGTACCAGTTTATGTCCGAAATTGAGTGCCATAGTTTTATTGGGTTACAGGTCCTAGAAAAGTTGTTTTTACCTGGTCGATCCGTTCATT
>JALOMU010000025.1 GCA_025455285.1 Flavihumibacter sp. | reverse complement strand
CATTATCGAATAGGATTATATCAACTTCAGCAGGGTTCACAAAGACTTCCATGTTGATGGTTTTTTTTTTCTCCGGACTTGCAGCATCAAAATCCTCGTCTGTTAACACTACGTATTTGCCATCCAGATCATAGCCTTTTACAATATTCTCCCACAATACTTCCTTACCCGTCTTTTCATTCACGCGTTTGAACTTAATCGGACTGTGATCTTTTTTATCCAGCATATCAAAATCCAGTGCGCGTTCATTAACCGCAGAAAACAATTTCACCGGAATATTTACCAGTCCGAATGCAATACTGCCTGTCCAGATTGATCTCATAACATATCTTTTTTATGAATGAATTTATAGTTGTTGCAGCCGTTTCAAGGCTGCCATCATATCAATTCCTTTTCCTAGTACCGGTTTGAAAAGATCCCCCCGCTCGTTCAATAAAGATGGTACATTCCGCAAGTTAAAATCCTGCATCTTCAATCCCTGTTTTACTTCTTCCCAATGCAGAGGCATGGATACGGTTGCACCAGGTTTGGGTCGTACGGAATAGGGTGCTGCCAGTGTTGCCTGAGAGCGGTTTTGTAAAAAATCAAGATAGAGCTTTCCCTGTCTTTTACTAACTGTTCGCTCCAGGGAGGTATACCTGCTTGTTTCCTGCTGTACCATTGTAACCAATACCCTTGCAAACTCCCGCGACTGCTCATAGGTATATTTCTTACCTAAGGGAATATATACATGTATACCGGTTGATCCGGATGTTTTTGGATATGCAGGTATATCAACACTCGCCAGCAAGTCATGTATGACATTGGCTACATCAATGACCTGGGAGAAATCCGTTTTACTACCTGGATCCAGATCCAGCAAACACCAGTCCGGATACTCCGGTTTTTTCACCGTACTGCTCCAGGGATTGATTTCAATGCAACCAAAATTAACCATGAACAAGAGACTGGCTTCATCTTTCACCACCAGGTAATTTTTGTCTTTTCGATCACCTTCTGTACGATAGGGGAAAGTGGCTACCCAATCCGGTACTTTACCGGTTACATCTTTCTGGTAAAAACGTTTGCCCTTATAACCATCGGGGAAGCGGTATAAAGACTGCGGACGATCTTTTATATAAGGCAATATATAGGGTGCGATCTGAGCATAATAATTGAGTAAATCCCGTTTGGTAAGCTTGTCTTCCGGCCAAAATAATTTATCGAGATTAGTAAAGGTCAGTTCTTTTTTATTGATCTTTTTAGTAACTGTTTTAAGGCTGCGATCGGGTAATAACAAATCCGGCTCTTTTTCCAGCACCACTTCTGTAGCGGCCTTATCATCACGTATACCCTTAAACGAAGGATGCCGGAATACACCCTGCTCTGTTAATTCAGTATAACTGATCTCAGCTAATAGTACAGGCTTCAACCAGGTGATTGGATCCCGTAAAGCAGGTATCTTAATCGGTGCCTGCTTTACAACCAATGGTTTGAATTGTTTCATCAATTCCAGCTGTTGTTTATCTGTAAAACCGGTGCCAACTTTTCCTGCATACTGCAGTTGTCCATTTTTATACAAACCCAATAGGAGTGCACTGAACAATTTAGGTGTATCCTCTTTTTTCGTATAACCCACAATGATAGCTTCCTGCCGGTTCTGTGTTTTAATCTTTAACCAGTCAGCAGAACGTTTGCCCGACTGATAGGTACTACTCAATCGTTTGGCGATGATTCCTTCCAATCCCATTTCACGCGCACTGTCCAGCAGGTCGGTCCCCCGCCCTTTAATAGTGAATCCCATCCGGATAGTTGGATGATCGGAAGGAAGCATGTCCTTTAGTAACTTCATGCGTTCAGATAAAGGCAATCCTCTCAGATCATTTCCATTGTACCAGAGCAGATCAAATACATAATAGATCAACTCCCCATCCGCTTCTTTTTTCCAGTGTTGCAATTGTTGAAAGCGAGCGATTCCTTTATTGTCTGTTACTACCAACTCCCCATCCAATATTGCATTGCATTCTAATTCCTGTAAAGCTTCCGCAATGGGGTGAAATTTATTTGTGTAGGAACGACCATTTCTTGAAATCAAATCAACTTTATGATCATTCACATAAGCCAGTACCCGATACCCATCCCATTTGATCTCAAATTGCCAATCCTTGTCGTTGAACGGAGCATTGTGAAGGGTTGCCAGCATAGGAGAAACAGTATCCGGAAGTTTTGCAGCAGTGGCTGAATCATCCTTATGTTTTATCAGCAACCAGGAATTATCCTCCATGCCTTTTGTTTTCACCAGGGCAAATTCGCCTTTCAATTTTTTACCCTTGAGCTGAATTTTTAGTGAGCCCTCTTTGAGTTGCTTCAACAATAATTTTTCCTGGGCAACTTTCCCTTTAATCGTATCAATAGGTGAATAGGTACCACTATCCCAGATCTTCACCTTGCCTGCACCATAATTTCCCTTGGGAATGATGCCTTCAAAATCCTTATAATCAAAAGGATGATCTTCCGTCATGATGGCCAGCCTCTTATCAGTTGGATTCATAGAGGGCCCCTTCGGTACCGCCCAGCTTTTGAGCACGCCTTGCATCTCCAGCCGGAAATCAAAATGGTGCCGGGAAGCATGATGTTCCTGCACCACAAAAATTAATTGTTTGGGGTTGGTTTTACCCGATTGAGGTTCGGGACTTTTTTTAAAATCGCGCTTTTTCCGGTAGGTTGTTAATCCCATTGCGCAAGGTTTTAACCATCGGTTGAGATTCTCCAGATGGTATCGCTAGTATCGTCGGTCAGCAAAAGAGAACCATGAGAAAGGGCTCTGGCTGGCCGGATGGCTTTCCATTTCTAAAAGGTACGAATACTACAGCATACCCGGAAAGTTTAGACCGGTTCCAGGAGCCGTGCTGTGCGATAAAAGCCCCACCGCGATATTTTTCAGGGAATTTGTTGTGCGTATAAAATGCGAGTCCGAGAGAGGCTGTATGCGGACCCAGAGAAATATCCGGCACAATGGCTTTTTTCACCAATGCGCTGTCCATTTCATTTTCCTTGATGCGTGGTTCCGGATGCTGGCCAAAATAACTATAGGGCCAGCCATAAAACCCGCCTTGCTTTACAGAAGTAAGATAGTCGGGCACCAGGTTATCCCCCAGGCCATCCCGTTCATTAACGGCGACCCATAGGGTATGCGACTGCGGCTCCCAATCCATACCAACAGGGTTTCGGAGTCCGGATGCATATATTTTGAGGCCACTGCCATCGGGATTGATTTCCCAGATACGGGCTTTGTCTTTTTCTTCCTCCAGTCCCTTTTCACCTACATTAGAGCCGGAGCCAATGGCGATATAGATTTTGGTTCCATCTTTATTGGTGATGATATTCCGGGTCCAGTGCCGGTTGTGTTTGCCTGCCGGTAGATCAAGGATCTTTTTACCAGGTTGGGTAATCATCAACTGTCCTTCGGTATAAGGATAGATCCACAATCCATCTGTATTCGCAACATAGAAATTCCCCTTCAGCAGTAGCATACCAAAGGGCAAATGGAGGTTTTCCAAAAATATAGTACGCTGATCAGGGATACCATCCTGATTGGTATCTCGGAGCAGGGTAATCCTGTCCGCGCTTTTGCGCATGTCATTGGATTTGTTGGCACCCACAATAGCGGCACCTATTTTTTCCAGGAAACCATGCGGTGTATTGGATTCAGCAACCAACACATCTCCATTAGGAAGTTGATACATCCAGCGCGGATTCTGAAAAGCATCTGCATACCGGCTTACTTTAAAACCGGCTGGCGCAATGGGCGTTCTGTTATCCTGCCACCCGATTACATTGCTAAAATTCATTGCCGAGCGGGTGGCATAGGGAGGAGGTAGGGTATCCTGCGCAACTACGGCTGCAGAGAGCAGGACATTAAATATCAATACTAACTGAGGGGCATACACTGGCATACCCGCATTCATAAAAAATCATGCCTGATCAGAGCCCGATTTTCTTCAGGTGCCGCAGCTGGTCAACAGGCAAGGTTTCAAAATTGGCTGATTGGGATAACTGCCCATTGTTGTTATAGCGAATAGCATAAGCAACTTGTACTTTTTCCTTGTTCAAACGCACTGGAACAGTTTTTTCTATAGAGATAGACTGCTCTAAAGTTGGAAAATCAACCAGGTTTCGGGTAAGGTATCCCATGTTTTCGTAAACATACCCGTCTCAATATTCATTACACCGGCGGTGAGGGTCAGTGAAGTTTCAATCTGACGGAATGTGGGCGCTGAATAATCCCTGGCTGCATATACAGAAAACACCACCTGCCTGTTTACAGGTGTTTCCTGGGGTGCTGCCTGGTCTGCCTCTTTCGAACAACTAACTGCCACTATCGCCAGCAATAACACAAATGGTATAATTTTAAACATCATTCAGATTTTGACGCAAGTTGGATACAAAGCTCCACAACTAAAGCACAAAATGGATTGCTGGCTGTAACTGCGGATATATGGTAGCCAAAAAAAATGTAAACTCATGATAAAAAGCTTTTTAGCAGTACTTCTTCTGGTAATGGGTATAGCTGTTCAGGCACAGGATATCCAGGGTAAATGGAGTGGTACATTAAATGTGGGAGCTGGCAAATTAAGAGTGGTGTTTAACATTAATAAATCCGCAACCGGGTTTGCCAGCACGATGGATAGTCCGGATCAGGGTGTCAAAGGCATCCCTGTTACGAGTACTATTTTCGAAAACTCTATCCTTAAAATTTCTATCACCAATGCAGGCATCGAATATAGCGGAGAATTAAAAGGGGATGAAATAACAGGCGAGTTTAAGCAGGCCGGAAGGACTTTCCCCTTAACCCTTAAGCAGGACAGTGAAGGACCTAAACGAAATACCCGCCCCCAGGAACCCATCCCACCTTACCCCTATCATTCCGAGGAGGTGGTATTTGAAAACAAAAAAGCAGGCATACAACTGGCGGGAACACTTAGCCTTCCCAATAAAGAAGGGAGTTTTCCGGCAGTAATTCTGATCAGTGGCAGTGGTCCTCAAAACCGCGATGAGGAGATACTGGGACATAAACCCTTCCTTGTACTGGCGGACTATCTTACTAAAAAAGGAATTGCAGTATTGAGATACGATGATCGCGGTGTTGGAGCTTCGACCGGCGATTTTAAAACTGCTACTACTTTTGATTTTGCGGATGATGCAGCAGCCGCCCTTGCGTATCTGCAAACCAGGAAGGAAATCAATCAAAAAATACTGGGATTACTGGGGCACAGTGAAGGTGGAATTATTGCCCCCCTTGTGGCATCACGCTCCAAGAACGTGGATTTTGTGATTATGCTGGCCGGAACCGCCTTACGCGGAGATCGCCTCCTGTTAATGCAGCAGGAATTAATAGCTAAGGCAATGGGAGTGCCTGCGTCTGAAATCGAAAAGTCAAGAGAAGTCAACAGCAGCCTGTTTGCCATCCTACTGAACAATGAAAAAGAAGAGTTGGCAAAAGAAAAAGCCAGAACGTATTTAAAGGATTTCATGAGTAAGAACGCTTCTTTACAAAAACCGGCAGGGATGAGTGAAGATGCGTATATCAATACACAATTGGCACAGCTCTTCAAAGCTAAAATGTCCGGTACTGGCACTGAATGGTGATAAAGATTTACAGGTACCAGCTGATGCCAATTTAGCTGTAATTGAACAACAGTTGAAGGCTGCAGGAAACAAAAAAGGGATTATTAAAAAATATCCGGGATTAAATCACCTGTTCCAGGAAGCGACAACCGGTTCCCCTTCAGAATATGGGCGATGGTATCTGAAGGTATGTCTTTTGTAACCACGCTGCCCGCTCCAATAATACTTCGGTCGCCAATTGTAACACCCGGACAAATCACCACACTCCCGCCTATCCATACATCATCACCAATGGTAATAGATTTACCATATTCTAATCCCGAGCTTCTTTCTATGTGATCCAGCGGATGTGTGGCAGCATAGAGTTGAACGTTCGGTCCAAACATCGTTCTGTTGCCAATGCGTACAGGAGCAACATCCAGCACTACACAATTAAAATTGAAAAAGACCCGTTCGCCAATTTGAATATTGTAGCCATAATCACAATAAAAGGGGGGCTGCAACCAGAGATTATTCAATGTATTAGGAAGCAACAATTTTAAAATTCGATTTCTTTCTTCCGGATCATCTTCACGACTTTCATTCAGCGCTTTCAGAAGCAGGCGTGTTTGAATACGATCTTCCACCAATTGCGGATCAAGCGGATCATAAAGCTCACCGGCGATCATTTTTTCTTTTTCGGATTTCATAGCCATTTATTGATCCAGCCATTCCCTAAAGGAGGCGGTAGTTGCCTGGCTGGTTTTATAATATTCGGGATATCCTTTCAATTTTACTGCAAGAATGTTTTTGGAGAAGCGTTCTACTTTTTCAATATAGTTCTTGCAAATTAATTCACTCCGGTTTAAGCGATAAAAATCAGCTGGATCCAATTGAGCTTCCGCCTCCCGCAGGGTTGGATAATTCAGGATATGTTTTTTGCCATCCTTGTCGTGTGCCAGCACAAGGCCATCCTTTGCCTCCAATAAAACGACCGTATTTACTTCCAGCAAATAGATGCGCTGACCATTTTGTACAGCGAAACGTTTTTTAAACTTCTTTTCCGATAGATTTTCTTCTATTAATTTGTAGAGATTCGTAAGTTGTACATCCTTCAACTTTTCTGATTTGCGGAGTAGTAAAAACTTATTCCACGCTTTCAGAAATCTGTCTTTTGAAAAGGGTTTAAGGAGATAATCAATTCCATTGGTTTCAAATGCATTCATCCAGTACTGATCATAGGCTGTCGTAAAAATAATCGGACAGCCAAGCGAAACCTGCTGATAGATATCAAAGGCGGTTCCATCATGCAGCTGGATATCTGAAATCAGCAAATCGACCGTGGTTGATTGAAGGAACTCAATTGCTTCAGCAATGCTGCCCATCTCCCCCACTACCTCTGTGGGTTCCTCCAATTCTGCAATGAAACGTTTCAATTTCTGGATAGCAGGGAGTTCATCCTCTATGATAGCAATTCTGATCATTGGGCGTTATGAATTTTGGGTACCCGTACAAGAAATACTAATTCCGTCTCCTCAATTTCAACTACTTGTTTCGTTAGCAGTTGGTATTGTTCTTTCAGGTTGTTTAATGCTTTTCCGGATATACTATTTTCTATTCGTTTGGGTTTACGATTATTAGACACTATAATATCTTCACCTATACTAATATTGATACGAACCGGATCCGCTGAAGTACCCAGATTATGTTTTACAGCATTCTCTATTAGAAGTTGCAAGGTTAGCGGAATAATATAACCTTCCCGATCACGCCTATCAATTTTTAACTGGTAAGATTTTCCGTACTTATGTTCTATCAGGTTATAGTATTGCTCAGCAAACCGCAGTTCTTCTGTAACCGGAACCAGCTTTAGATTATCTGCCTGCAACACATAGCGGTAAATATCAGCAAATTCATTTAGAAATTCGGAGGCCCTTTCTTTGTCTTCATAAATCAGCTGATCCAGCACATTTAAGTTATTGAATAAAAAATGTGGGTTTAACTGTGCCTTGAGCTGACTCATCCTGCTATCGTACAAGGCCCTGTTGTAATCGGCCAGTTGTGCGGATTGCTTTTTGTTTTTTTTGTAATAGGTATAGGCAAGGAAAAAACTCCCATAAATAAATCCATCAAGCAGATAGGTGAAGCTAGCCAGGATAAAAGTTTCCTGATTAAAGTTTCTTTCAACGTTGTCAAACAGACAAAAAGAGGACAGTAAAATACCGCATTACGGCAAAGAGGATCAGGGCATTGAAAAGAGTTGAAACAGCGCCATCCGGGGTGAAAATATACCAACTCAACTCATTCCTGATGAGTATCCGTGTGTAAATCGACTGTGCATAAGCGAACAGCACAATAAACAGCAGGAAGAAGCGGTTGGTATAGATTCGTCGGAACATTACTTTGTTTCAGGGAATGAAGCAATAATATTCCCTTTTTCGTCAAAAAAGTCAAGTTTGGCGTTGTTTTGTTTGTCAACATAAAACATTGCTCTGGGCATTCCCTTGTTATCAAACAGGAAGAGACCATTGCTTTCGCTGCCTGATTTTCCAAGCATCATGCGGGGGACATCTCCCACCAATCCGGCTTCCCTATATTGATTGTATTTCTCCTGGCCGGCTTTAGGATCTTTTTTGCGAAGCTCCTCCAGTTCCTTCATGATTTCAGCTGACTTGAGCTGGCTTTCCCTGGAGGGGCGGTCACTAAACCGCAAACTGCTACCCACGTAACGGCGGTCGCCCTCCTTGTAATCTTCCGTTATAAGCTGGAACACCTGGTCTCCATCGTATTGGTCGTAGGTCAGGGAAAGGCCGGCACTATGGCCATTCGCTGTTTTCTTCCCATCATAAATAAAGCCACCGCATTCAATGCCTTCTTCATTAAAAAACAACATACCAGAGCGTTTCTTACGGTCTTCATTGGTTGGACGACCATTAATTTTGGTAGTTCCATTTGGAAAGCGGTCGACATTGGTGATGATCATTTTAACGGTACCATCCTTTTCTACGATATTGATACGTTCCACATCAATTTCACCGAATTTCTGGTTGCCGAATTTTTTAAAGGCGGTAGTGCTAATGAAAAGCAATCCTGCTACGGTTGCCACTGCAAAAGCGCGAAGAAAAATTAATTCCCGGTTCATAGTTAACTCTTTAGTTGTAAATAATTAGGAGTTAAAACTAGGATGCAGTGCATGGAGGTCCATGTCAAAAACAATGAACAGGGGAATAAGCCCGGTTAATCAGGGAAATTGAGAAATAAACGAGTTATGCAATGGTTATTAAAAATTCCTTTATTTGAGCCGGTTTGCTCTCGCTTTGAGTTTCCACGGCGCATCTATTTGCCAATTCCCCGCCATGATACAACCATAGGGCATGATTTCATCCAGAACCTCTCCGAGTCCAAACTCTTTCATCTGCTGTTTTACCATTTCTGCATTTTTATACGCACTGGGCAATTCGGAAATATCAATTTGATTAGAAAAAAACCGAACATCCAATCCCTTAGTCTCTTCGTAAAATACCTGTTCAATTGTTTTGTGAGAATTGTTTTTAATATGCCGCCCGCGACTAATATTTCTACCCGCACCATGTGGTGCAAATCCCAAATTATTTTCAGTAGTGGTACCTTTTACGATTAGAACAGGCTCACTCATATTTAAAGGAATAAGCCGCAATCCATCTTTGCTATCCGGCACAAATTTATCATCGATCGGTGTTGCTCCTTTGGCATGATAAAACAAATCCTGGTCTTTAAAGACAAAATTATGTTCATTCCAAAACCTATCAAGTGGCTCAGTATGCAGCTTCTGTGATGTGGCATCGTGAATAGTTGTATGGTTCAATTTCGTCCATTCCCGAACCAATTGCAGAGCTTCCCAATATAGTTTTCCTTCCTCTGTGTCGTAGGGGATCCAGGCATTCTTTTCTGGTGTTAAGGGTGAAATCTCCCGCCTGAAATACTCCGCTATTTTCATTCCCTGGGTATAGAGATTGGCCCCAAAACCCCGACTACCATGATGGGTTACCAGCATCGTATCTCCGGTTCCTTTTGAAACTCCTACAAACAGAAAATGATTTCCATCACCCTGGGTAGCCAGGTGGGATTTCGCAAAGCTCAGACTGCGTTCTGTATTCAAATACCTGTTCTGTAGAATTTTTTCTTCCAGGTCCTTTGGTAAAGTAGAAAAAGCATCCCGACCGCCTCCACCAAAATGTGTAACAGAATGAGCCATATCTAAAACAACTTTAGGCGGCAGCTGGCCAAAATTCGTCATCATCACAGAACAACAAATGTCAGCACTATGCATAGAGGGATGAATGGCATTCCTGGCTATCACAACACCACCAACCGGAATTTGACCTGCTCCGGTTGGGCATGCGTCAGGCATCACTGCACCTCCAATCAAAGTAGGGGTGGTCATCAGACTATGCATAGCATCCATAACCATTTCTACATTCACTTTTTCCTCTTCACTTTCCGCCCTGATATTTTTGTGAAATGAAACAGGTGCGGCATGAGGTTCCACATACTTAGGGCGCACAGATTCTACATATTGTTTCAAACTATCACCAATAAGCTGGTGTTGATTGGCATATGCTATAACCTCTTTAAACCATTTGCCCTGTTTAAAACCCAGGTCAATTAAATCTTTACCTGTTATCATTTTTTAGTATTTATCCTGAATTCCTGCCTCTATACGTTTCTTTTTAATTTCGTCTTTATTTTCCCGAAGGTAGATAATCGCTCCATCCAGTTCCTCTTCTTTCGATTTTTTACAACTATCAAGGTTTGCATCCGGAAGAAATTGTACATTCTTGTAGACCCGACTGCAGGAGGTGATATCCTGTACTTCTGCCCGAACTTTTTGTACGATAGGAATCAATTTCTCCACATCATTAAAAGCATAGCCATTCAGGTAAATACCAACGATTTGGTTGAAAGCGGAAAAAAGCTGCATGAGTTCAAATGCATCACTGCCCATACCACCCATCTCTTCCTGATCCACCATTCCCATAAAAATTCTGGCCCGGTTTTGCGCGGTATAAAACCAGTAAACAGCTTCGTCTTTTTTTCCCAGATCATACAGGCGAATCGATAATACATACAGGGCTTCAATCGGCACTTCATCAATTTCAGCCTTAATGCGATCGGCCAGAGCAAGCAATCTGGCAGGATGCTCTTCCTGTAACTGCCCACTGAACTTACCAACCTGAATGGTCAACGGATCATAATTATAAACCGGAACCGCATAAAAAGGTATCCGGGAATTTTTTAATTGCAGGGAAAGATCCGCCACTGCACCTACTGCCTGTTTAAAACGACTTTCCCAGGATCCGGTCAGCTCAGTAAATGAAATACCGTAAGACTGCAATACTGTCCGGTGTGATTCATCCAGTTTATTACGCTGCTCTTCCCCTAACCGTGTACCATCCTGAACAAATGGCACATCCCTGGTACAATACAGATAGAGGTCTGCTTTATTTCGATGAAAAACCGAATCAGGAAGGTTCAGGGTGCTGCCAAAAAGAAAGCGGGCATAGGAGAGCGTGATATGAATATCCGTATCAATTATGAGTAAAGGATGTGGACCTTTTGTGGCCTCTTCGATCCGCCTGGCATGTTCAACAGCAACGCTTTCCAATTGATCAAATTCTACTGAATCAGAATGAGCAATCAAATCGCGGCCGGCCTCCTGCACAACTGTACACTGAAAATAATCAGCCAATTGGTTGGCAAGGGTTGTTTTCCCCGTACTTTCAGTACCCAGAATTACCACCTTACAAGCGAAATCAGGTTTGACACTGTCTGGCAAAAACTGCCAATATTTCGTCCGATCGGATCGGATAGCAGATGCTGAAACCGGATACAGATTCCTTGGGATATCAAAAGCAATATGCTGGATTCCCATAAACCCGGCCACATAGTCACCATATTCTTCTGAGGTAATAACCAGTTCATAATCAGGTAAAATCTCTTTAAACTTCTTTGACCAAATGAAAGAGACTTCCTCTGAAGCTACGGAAGTATTGGGTAGGTCTTCTTCCAGGTAATGAAGTACACTAATTTCCAGATCAGGCTCCATTTGGAAAGCATCCTGAATCCATTGGACTCTTTTTTCAGGAGGAGTTTCCTCATAATTACTGCAACAGATCAATACGGTAAGAAAATCTGCTTTCGACAAGGCAAAGCGGATTAAGGCTTCATGCCCTTTGTGGAACGGTAAAAACTTCCCAAAAACAAATGCTTTTTTCATTCATCAGATCTAACGGTGAACCCTATTTAAAAGTATACTGAATAGAGGCATAAAAATGGAAAGGAGCCTGAACAAAATATTTCGCAGTTCCGTCAAAATCAATATACCCTTGATTGAAATACGAAGAATTGAGCAGATTATTCAGGAAAAGTGAAACCTGCAATTTTGGAAACTGATAGGATGCTCGACTGTTCATAAGAAAATAGCTCCGTAGTTTTACTGTGTTGGCATAATCTATGTAGGCTCCCTGCTGGTATCGACCGGAAAGGGATAGCGTAAGCTTTTCCCTGTTGTAAAGGAATTCCTGATTAAGCAAAACAGGAGGCGTTAGAATAGGAGAAAACCGGGTTGATTTTTCTTTTATCCTGCTATAATTTAATGAAGAGTTATTGACCAATTGCAGGTGCCTGGAAACCCGATAGCTGAAACTCCATTCCAATCCCGTCCGAAAGCTATTTTCTACATTATTGGTCAGTGCCAGACCATTTGGACCGAATTTTCCATCCAGCACAATTTCATTTTTAAACCGCATGAAATAAAGATTTATATCCAGCTTCCAATTCTTTTTAGCGACTCTCATTCCAAGTTCCTGATCGAATACAAATTCCGGATCAGTATTAAACAAAAGAGCTTGCCCGGTACTATCGGCCAGCAGGTCATCGTTACCTCCAAACATATCATTTCTGGTAGGCTCCCTTCCTGAATATCCCATACTATAATACCATGTTGTGCTGGAATTACTGATCCAGCTCATGCCAATTTTTGGATTTAAAAACTGCCATTTCAGGGCTTGCATGGGAACTGCACCGGTATAGTTAAACTGAACAAAACGGTATTGCATATCCGTAAAAAACCGGAAGCTGGAATGTGTAAGTTCCCCCTTGACAAATCCACTTAGTTCATTTTTATTCCCGGTATTCTGGTATAGTTGTCCCAGTAGCTTTTCACTGCCGGTATGTTGTCTGCTATAGCTATTTCCGTGAATACCAAGCGTAAGTTTAGCCCTGTTTTTTGAATAAGAGAAATTGCTGAAGAATCCTACCAGATTGGACTGTACCGCATATCGGTACAACTCCGGAGTGGAAGGAAGTCCCAAAAAATTATTCAGGTCAAAATCATAACTGCCGGTTAGAAAACTGTAATACAGACTGGAACGCAGGGCAGTATACTTATTGAATTGAACGCCATTCTGTACCTGAGTCAGGAGCTGGAAGAAGCGATCCTTTTCCTGGCGGGAATTGGCATTTGTTTTTCGATCGCGGCTAATCAATGAGTCTGCAACGCCGATCCAGGCTAGTCCGTTTCGTTGATTCCCAGCTACCAGGTTGAGTTTCCATAAAGAGTTGTCTTTAAAAAGACCAGTGCTTAGAAAAACGGATTGTGAATTATTATCCGAATGGTATTTATATCCATCACTTTGAATATGAGAGGCCCTCAGGTAAACTGCCTTTTTGTTTTTCAGTCCGGATTTATATTCACCAAATACACGCATACTGTTAAAGGACCCCCACCCTATTCCACCAACAAAACCGGAAGAGTCGGTAAGATCAGGTGAAAACAATTGAATGCTACCAGCATAACTGGCCATACCATTTTTAGAGGTACTCACCCCTCGCTGTACTTGAATCTGACTAACCGAGTTGAATAAATCAGGTAAATTGGAAAAATAGGCGCCCTGGTCTTCGGGTTCATTCAGAGGAACTCCATCGAGAGTCATGTTGATCCGGGTTTGATCTATCCCCCGCATTCTGAAATAAGAATAGCCCTGCGAGCTGCCTGCATCAGAATAATTTGTAATGGAGGGCGTTTCCGCCAGCAGGAATGAAGGCTCCTGTCCGGTTAGTCTTAGCTTTACCTCTTTTCCCCGGATATTTTGAAAGGTGACCGGCGTATGCTTATCTGCCTGGTAGGTAACAATTACCTCCTTTAAGTTTTGTAAACTATCAGAAGGGCTATTCTCTTGTGCATTCAGCAGTACACTATAGAAAAAAGAGCAAAGTAAGACAGCGGTTAGTTTCATGTAATATCAGTGCATTCAGCAAGTGTTGAATTTACATAATTAATGCACGACACCAAATCTATGGAAACAAAAAAAGTACCGGCTAAGCCAGTACTTTTACAACATTCAATTTTATGGTTTAAAGGGCAATGCTGATTTATGCACAATGATGCGCAGTTTGCCATCTTTCCCTTTTTTAAAGACCCAGGTTTTATCGACCATAACTTCTTTTCCATCTTTACCTGTCACCCAAACATTTCCCATTGTAATAGCAACGGAACCATAAATCTGAATGCCTTCGTTGTTTTCACCTGCATTATCATAACGGGCCTTCACCCAGGGGGCTAGTGCAAAACCTTTGTCATTTGGATAGTCGGGATCCCCTCCGACAAAGTAAGCCAACGCTCCCTTTTTGTTGTTACGGAATGTTTGATCGCCATATGCGAGTGTCGGCTTGAAAAATACTTTCCCATAATCATAGTTATAGGCTTCCGATAGTACCTGTTCCGCGAAGGCTTTATAATCACCTCCTTCTTCCTTTAGCTGGCCAATTTTAACCAGTGCATCGCACCATGCCTGCTGGGCCGCATTCACTTCTTCATAAGTAATGATATCCTGTGCACCTTCTTCTACATAAACCAAACCCAGTTCATCAATTACCCGTTGAACTTTTTCATTCGTTTTAGTTTGCGTCAGCTGGGGTTCAGTTTTCGCTTGCTGGGTTCCATCATTACAACCGTAACTCAGTACCGCAACTACAAATGTCAGGAGTGTTAGCTTCTTCATGAATATTTTTTTGGTGGTAAATAATTCATGCGAAACTACCTCAACAGAGTGCAGTCCTATTGCACTCTGATAAAGGAAATGTTAAAAGACCCATCTTCCTTATAACAGTAGGAATTTTTGATTTTACAAAAGTAAACCGGAGCTCCCATTTCCTTCATTACAGCGATAAATTCAATAGCCGTTCTTCTGGAAACGCCCAGTTTTTCTCCCAGTTGAGTACTGGTGCCGGTGGCTTTAGTCTTTATCAGGCGATCAATCGTCTGGAACCTTTTTATAAATGTTCTGGGCATAGCATTGATTTACAGCACAAGGTTTATTTCTTTTTGAGCATTGAGAAGGTAAATCCTCCAAGCAGTACAATGATAATCCCCATCACAATCCATAACCACCATTTGTTATCAAAAAACGACTCTCCTACTTTGGGTTCCTGTATCCCGCTGTTCAGTTCTTCTCCCATATCCACCAACTTAGCTTCTAACGGAACTTTGTCTGCAAAATGGTTCAAATCGTAAACGGGCCTGGAGGCATTCTTATTTCCATAATACAACGCATAGGTTCCTGGCATGGAGAAACGAGCCAGTAATTCATGTACATATCCTTGAAGCACAACCTCACCAACTGACAGGGCTTGATTATCCTGGTTGTCAATAATTATCCTGAGTTTCTGAACCAGCCTGCTCTCCCACTCCCACTGCTGTTTTTCAAAAGAGTTTAGTGTACCCGATAGCAAGGTTTGATAATTATACATCCAGCCTTGCTCTGTTTTAACACTATCGGTTAAATATTGAATGGTGATTGGGCGATAATAATCAACCGTATCATTGATTTTGATTTCAAGGGAGCTAACTGGTACAGGGTGTTCCAGCAGCAGCTTTACAATCGTTTGTTTAGTCTCTTTTTTCTCAATAGTTGTAAATTTCTTCACCGGGTAAGTCAGATGTTTCCCGGGTTTTAATTGTTCATTAATAATACTGGCAGTAAGTAATTCCGGCTGAACAGGACTGTTAATAGAAATCCTATAGTAACGAAACTTAGCATCTGAAAACTTCAGTGTTGTAAACTTAAAACTAGTTAACTCATTTTTAATCGAAAGAATTCGATAATCGTTTAAAACAGTAAACCAGTCCTGCTGATTCTGACTACCTTCCAGTTTAATCTTCCAGTCAAAATTCAGTTGTTTAAAATCAAGCTGAATCTGATTGACAGCTTCAGCAGTAGGAATTTCAAAACTGAAGTAATATCCGTTTGCATTGCTGGCACGATTGATCGTTTTGAATTCAACTGTTCGTTTACTGATTTTATTTGTTGCTATTCGTAACAAATAAGGCGCTTCTACAGTGTCCTGTGCTGGAGTCAGACCATAGATTCGGATATCAGAAAAGTCTTCATTCAGGTGACGATAGATATTATCGGGAAGTTGAATGGTATGCCATTGAGAGGAAATATCTTTTAACTCTCTTTTGTAACGATAGTCCTTTATTTGGGTAAAGGCGTGGAGGTTACAGAACAGCAACACAGTTCCCAGCAGCTTAATTCTCCAATTCATCCGTAATAATATGTTTGTACTTATTGTATAAAAATGATATTACCAGTAGCAATACTCCTAAGGACACAAATACAATCGTTTTAGCAATGGTATCCAGATGAGCGATATCGTAGGTAAAAAGTTTGATCAGTGTGATACCAAATAAGGCGATGGCACCAATTCGCAGCGGCTTGTTTTTCTTCCAAATACCCAGGGCAATGAGGAATAAGGAATACAATCCCCACAAAATACTTAAACCCAGTTTGTAGGACTGAGTTGACTGGGCAATGTCCATCCAGTGGATCAATTCACTACTGGCAATCCAAAGGATTGTAGTATGCAGCAGAAAATCAAATGCAGGTTTCATAGTAAGTTTCATGAAATCCTGTTTGATATATTTATAGCAGGTGAATAGAGCGATCGCAACAAAAACAAATGAGATATATCGAATGGTGATATTGAAACTTCCCCTTTTGTAATATTCTGATAAGGTTTGACTTAAGTACGATTCACGAAGCTCACTCAGATCGTACAATCCCTGGGTCAGATAAACACCAATAGTAAGCAGTATTATCACCAGGTTAACATACCCGAAATTCCGGTTTCTGAAATACCGGAAGTTGACAAAACCGAGTACGGAAACGAAAGCAAGTGAGTATATAATTATCCAAAGATTTCTGAACTTAACCAGGTCGTGGTTCCAATAACTGTTTGGATAGGTTCCATCACCTGTTTTAATTTCAAGTGCAGAATCAAAAAAACGATCATTCCAATAGTTGGTTATTTCAACCCGAATACCCAGGTACATAATAAGCACCAGCATAAAAGGTAGAAAATAAGAAATAATGGATGCGATTTCTTTTTTTGATTCAAAAGCAGGTTTAAATTCTTTTTTGTGATGGATAAAATTGATAAATCCAAATGCCCCCAGAAAAAGTAAATAGGTCAGAAACTGGATGTTGAAAATGGGTCGCGACTGGTTAGTGTTTACCATCCAGTCCTGAAGAATACTGAAAAATGCCAGCAACATCAGTGCATAGGAAATTTTTTCATATACGGGTGCCTGTTTGGTTCGGCCAATCCAGAACAATAAGGCAGCTTCTCCAGCCCAAATCAGGGTAACCCAATTGCCATCCAGTTGTACGGGAATGGCGATGGTGATAAAAACCAACACGAGTCCGGATACCAGGTAAAATATGGTCCGGTCTGCCAGTTGTTTTCGGTAAATGACAGCGCTCACGATAAAATGAATGATTGCGTTACCCAGTGTGAAAAGCCCTAACAGGTGTTTACCTGTCGGGTGATCGGCCAGTATGGCATAACCAAGTCCATAAAACAGGAAAGAGTTCAATACCAGCATCAGCACATCGCTGATAACAAACTGCTGGTTTTGCAGGAGTTTATAAGCCAGGAACGTCAGGTAAAAAAGGATAAAATTGATCGTTAGAAAAAGAAGCGATAACGTAAAATGTTGTTGCTG